>NZ_JBJJLR010000015.1:0-110054 GCF_046230975.1 Pseudomonas sp. KCJK9058 | reverse complement strand
AAGCAAAGACAGCAACCAAAGGTTTTTTCATTTTTGTTCGGCTCCGGAGGCGCGAGTGGGTAGCTAAAGTGCGGGTTGGACCTGACACAGACACCAAAGTTCTCGCATTCCGACAGACTGCCAGGGAAACGCCGATCACGTTTTCCCGAGCGCGTAATGAGCAACATCTCGACCGCGCCAGCCTATTTTTCGGCCGATAGCGCAGCGTTCAACAACTACCGGCGCCCCATCCACAGGTCCGACAGCGCAAACAACGTGGTCCGTTGTGCAGTGTTCTTGACCAAGCCACGAAAGCGAGCCTTCACATAACCGAACTGGCGCTTGAGCGGACGACTGTGTCAGCACAGGTAGTCTGCCCCGTCCTGACGTGTTCGGAGAATCCTCGGCCAACCAAGCAGGGCCGAGCCCGCCAGTGCTAACAGCCCTTGAGGTTCCGCCTTGCTATTGGCGTACCCCGCCTTCAGGATGGATGCTTCATCAGGCTTAAGGAGAGAGCCGTGTTTCCCATGAACGTATGGTTCGCCTATACCGCCGCCTGCGTGCTGTTGGTGCTGGCACCGGGCCCTGACAACGTGTTGGCCATTGGCCGCGGTCTCAGCCAGGGTAAAGTCGCAGCGGCCGTATCCGGCATGGCGTCAGGTGCAGGCATTTTGTTTCACGTTGCAGCCGCTTCGTTAGGCTTGACCCTACTGATGCAAACCTCGGTGCTCGCATTTTGGGTGATCAAGCTCATGGGTGCCGGCTATCTGCTCTGGCTAGGGATCAAGGTTCTGCGCGCTCGTAACCTCATAAGCTTTCAGCCGGCCTCCAGGCAATCGCTGTCCAGCATTTTTCTGACCGGTCTGCTTTCGGCTGCGCTCAACCCCAAGCCAGGTTTGTTCGTGCTGGCGTTCATTCCCCAGTTCGTCGACCCCGCACGCGGGTCGGTCAGCGTGCAGATGATGGTTTACGGCGTGTGGTTCGCTGCACTCACTGCATTGGGGTTTGCCTTGATGGGCATTTTCGCCACGGGACTGTCTCGCTACCTGTACCGGCGGCCACGGCTGGTGAATGGGCTGAACGTGGGCGCAGGCCTCACCTTCGTCGCGTCTGGCGTCTCGATTGCGGCGTTGAGCCAGAGATAGCAAGCAGGAGAAAGCGGCGGGGCTGAGTATGAGCCCCGCGTTTCATCACGATGCTGAAGCCTCATCGGCCAGCTTCGCATGGGTGTTGAGCTCCTCGGCGATGAAGGCCGAAATCATCGCCCGATAGACTTGCTCCACCACCTCAGCCGAGGCACCGGTTTCGTCAGCCATCTCACGAACCTTCTTGATCACTTGCTCGACCCGAGCGGGTGCACGCACATCATCGGTGGTTTTCTTGAAACCCGCTGCTTGCGTCACGAGCCTTCCACGTTTGGCGAGAAGCGAAACGAGGCTGCGGTCGATTTCATCGATCCGTTGACGGACTTCGTCCAGAGAGGTGCAAGGTACATCCATTTGCTTGACTTCCTTTTCATGAGCCTGCGATTGATTGGAGCAGGCTGTCGTGGGTGATCGGGGCGTGCAGTGTAGCTTCTATGTTAGGTTCGCTTCACGCTCCTCAGAGGGGTGTAACGCCGTAGCGAGTGGCCCGTCACGATGACCGGAAACACTGCATGCACGCGGGATATCTCACTCCTTATCGAACAACCAGCTCACGCCTACGTGGCGCATGTCGTGAAAATGAAGATCCTCCACGCCAACCATCTGTCGCCCAGGCTTGGGCAGCTTGCTGGCGGGCGAATGTCTGGGACCTTTGGTAGACTAGGACACCCTTTTTCTTGAGGCGGATCTGGACGGTATAGCTAACCGTTCCATCGGCCTTTTTCCTTGCTCTGATCGTTGCCATGATTTCCGGTGGTACGAGTGTGTTTGGCGGCGGTAGCCCGCACCACTGTCAAACCCAACACGCCCCCGGAAAATGGTACATAAATGCGTAGCCCAGAATGCTCCTAGAAAACGCTTCAAAGCCACAAACCACGCGCCCTGAGCCGTCACGCCGCTTCAGCGTTGCCCCCATGATGGACTGGACCGACAGACATTGCCGGTTCTTCCTACGCCTGCTCTCCCGGCAAACCCTGCTCTACACCGAAATGGTCACCACCGGCGCCCTGCTGCACAACGACGCTCACCGTTTCCTGCGCCACGATGCTTCTGAGCACCCGCTGGCCCTGCAACTGGGCGGCAGTGTGCCGGCCGACCTGGCCGCGTGTGCGCGCCTGGCTGAAGAAGCGGGCTACGATGAGGTCAACCTCAACGTTGGCTGCCCGAGCGACCGGGTGCAGAACAACATGATCGGCGCGTGCCTGATGGCTCACCCGGCGCTGGTGGCCGACTGCGTGAAGGCCATGCGAGATGCCGTATCGACACCTGTCACGGTGAAGCACCGCATTGGTATCAACGGCCGTGACAGCTACGCCGAACTGAGCGACTTCGTCGGCCAGGTGCGTGAGGCCGGCTGCCGGAGTTTTACCGTGCATGCACGCATCGCGATTCTGGAAGGGCTGTCGCCGAAAGAAAACCGCGAGATCCCGCCGCTGCGCTATGACATCGCAGCGCAGTTGAAGAAGGACTTCCCGGACCTGGAAATCGTGCTCAACGGCGGGATCAAGACCCTGGACGAATGCCAGGCACACCTTGAAACCTTCGATGGCGTGATGCTGGGGCGCGAGGCGTATCACAACCCTTATCTGCTGGCCGAGGTGGACCAGCAACTGTTTGGCAGCGATGCGCCGGTGGTCAGCCGTAGCGAGGCATTGGCGCAACTGCGGCCTTACATCGTGGCGCATATGGAAAGTGGCGGTGCGATGCACCACGTTACCCGGCATATTCTGGGGCTGGCCCAAGGATTCAAAGGGGCGCGGCGCTTCCGCCAGTTGCTGTCGGCAGACATTCACAAGGCGGCTGAACCCTTGGCGGTGTTTGACCAGGCCGTGGAGTTGTTGCAGGGGCGGTGACCTCAGAGGGAGGGAACCTCGGGCTTGCTTGCGACTCGAATCTTCACCTTTCGTACAGCCCTGTGCGGGCCAGCGGGTCCGCAGGGTTTCGGCGGCCCTTGAGCGGCTGTCGGGGCTCGGGTAATGTCGAGTAAATGCACAGGACAGAGCACGCCCATGACCTCCAAGCTGGAACAACTCAAGCAGTTCACCACCGTGGTCGCCGACACCGGGGACCTGGACGCCATCACCCGCCTGAAGCCGGTCGATGCCACCACCAACCCGTCGCTGCTGCTCAAGGCTGCTGCCATCCCGGGCTACGCCGATCTGCTCAAGCAGGTGAAGGCCGACGCCAAGGGTAATGTCGACCTGGCCTGCGACAAGTTTGCGGTGGCGGTAGGCTCAGGCATTCTCAAGGTTATCCCGGGGCGTATCTCCACCGAGGTGGATGCACGCCTGTCGTTCGATGAGCCAGCCCTGCTGAACAAGGCCCGTCAGCTGATCGCCCTGTACGAGGCGGCCGGAGTGGCAAAAGAGCGTGTGCTGATCAAGCTGGCCTCCACCTGGGAAGGCATTCGCGCCGCCGAGAAGCTGGAGAAGGAAGGCATTCAGACCAACCTGACCCTGCTGTTCTCCTTCGCCCAGGCCCAGGCTTGCGCCGATGCCGGGGTGTTTTTGATTTCGCCGTTCGTGGGCCGTATCTACGACTGGTACAAGAAGAGCACCGGCCAGGAATACGTGGGCGCCGAGGACCCAGGCGTGCAGTCGGTCACGCGCATCTACAACTACTACAAGGCCAATGGTTACAACACTGTGGTCATGGGCGCCAGCTTCCGCAATATCGGCCAGATCGAACAACTGGCCGGCTGTGACCGCCTGACCATCAGCCCCGAGCTGCTGCAGCAGCTGAGTGATGACCAGGGTGAATTGCCGCAGGTGCTGAAACCGGGCAACGCCGGTGAAGCCAAGCAGCACCTGAACGAAAGCCAGTTCCGCTGGGCGATGAACGAAGACGCCATGGGCACCGAGAAACTGGCCGAAGGTATCCGCCAGTTTGCGCGGGACCAGGAAAAGCTGGAGAAGTTGATGGCTGAAAAGGCCTGATACAGTTCGGGTTTGCCTGACGGGCGGGAAGTGTTCAGTATTTTTCGCCCGTTTTGTTTGCCACGCCTTAGTTGTGTATTGAATTCTCGGGCCTGTTCGCGGGCAAGCCCGCTCCTACACTGATCGATGTAAGGGCGGGCTTGCCCGCGAACAGGCCGCCATAGCCACCCGAGCTGTCGATGACCTCCCCTAACCCGTTGCCCCTCGTTCTCGCCGGCCCGGTACTGCGCCGCCTGGAACCCCAGCGTCTGGCCGTCTGGCTGGTCACTACCCAACCACTGCAGCCCGCGTTCGTCTGCCTGGCAAGCGAGGCCCACGTCGATTGCCAGGTGGTGCCGATTGGCCAGCATGCCTACGTTCACCTGCTGGACATCCAATTCGCCAGCCCCCTGCCCTGCAACCAGCTGCTCGACTACGACCTGCTGATCAACGGCCAGGGTATCGCCGACTGGGCGCCGCACCTGCTCTACCCGGGCGCCCAGCGCCCAAACCTGGTGCTGCGTGAGCGCCTCGACCAGTTGCTGCACGGCTCCTGCCGCAAGCCGCACCACCCTGCTGCCGACGGCCTGCTGTGCGCCGACCGGCTGCTGCAGGGGTGCAAGAAGCCCGAAGACCGCCCCGCCGTGCTGGTGATGACGGGCGACCAGGTTTACGCAGACGATGTCGCTGGCCCCATGCTGCGTGCCATCCATAGCCTGATCTCGCGCCTGGGCTTGTTCGACGAGCAACTGGAGGGTGCGGTGGTAGCCGACAGCCAGGCGCTGTACCAGCACCCGGCCAGCTACTACCACCGCGCCGACCTGCTGCCGGCGCTGGAACGCAACGACACCCTGCGCGAGCGTTTTTTCGGCGGCAAGCGCAAGCCGATCTTCTCGTCCAGCAACGCCGACAACCACCTGGTGACCTTCGCCGAGGTCATGGCCATGTACCTGTTGGTGTGGTCGCCGGTGCCCTGGCAGCTGGTGGACCTGAGCATCCCCAGCGGGCTCAGCGACGAGCATCAAGCCCGATACCGGCAAGAGCTGCCGCTGATCCAGGGGTTTGCCGACAATCTCGGTCAGGTGGCGCGGGTGATGGCTCACCTGCCCTGTCTGATGATCTTCGACGACCACGACATCACCGACGACTGGAACCTCTCGGCGCAGTGGGAGGAAACGGCCTATGGCCACCCATTCTCGCGAAGGATCATTGGCAACGCCTTGCTCGGCTACCTGCTGTGCCAGGCCTGGGGCAACAACCCGGACGGTTGCAATCCGCTGATCGAACAGTGCCAGGTGCTGACCCGCCAGAACCAGGATGAGCTGATTGGCGAGCTGCTGCGCTTCCAGGGTTGGCAGTTCAGCCTGCCGACAGAACCACCGCTGCTGGTACTGGATACCCGCACCCGCCGCTGGCGCAGTGAAAATAACCTGGCCAAGCCGTCCGGCCTGCTGGACTGGGAAGCGCTGAGTGAATTGCAGCAAGCACTGCTCGATCATCCTTCGGCGGTCATCGTGTCGCCTGCGCCGATTTTCGGGGTGAAGCTGATCGAGACGGTGCAGAAGGTGTTCAGCTGGCTGGGCTACCCGCTGCTGGTGGATGCCGAGAACTGGATGGCCCACCGCGGTGCAGCGCAGGTCATCCTCAATATCTTCCGCCACTCGCGCACGCCGGGGCACTACGTGGTGCTGTCGGGAGATGTGCATTACTCGTTCGTGTATGAGGTGCTGATTCGCCACCGCCAGCGCAGCCCGCACTTGTGGCAGGTGACCAGCAGCGGAATCAAGAACGAGTTCCCCCGGCGTTTGCTGGATGTGCTCGACCGGCTCAACCGCTGGTTGTATGCGCCGCGCTCGCCGCTCAACTGGTTTACCAAGCGCCGAGAAATGGAGGTGGTGCCGCGTACGCCCAGCCACAGCAAGGCCGGGGAACGTCTGTGGAATGGTGCCGGGCTGGGACAGGTGTTTTTTGATGAACAGGGGCGGCCGGCACAGGCCAGAGATCAGCCCCGCTCCAGCGCATTGACCAGATCATGGAAGGCTTCGCGGTTGGAGTCATTCAGGCCCATGAGGATCTTGTGCGCCTCCAGCACCTTGGAGCGCACCACCTCTTCATTCTGGTCCTGCGACGGCAAGTCAGTCAGGCAATCGGTGCAGGGTATCGGCCGATCGACAATGTTGAACACCTGATCGAAGCCCATAGACTGCAATAGCCGTGAAATGTCCGGATTGGTAGTCACCACCGTCGGCAGCAGGCCCACCTTCTGCCGCGACAGGATCGACAGCTTCGCCAGCAGGCCCAGCGTGGTGCTGTCGATACTCTCGGTTTCAGTCAGGTCGATGACAATCGCCGAGAAGTTCAGCGCAGTGAAAATCTTCTCGATCGTCGCATCCAGCGCCGAACACAGGGTCAGGCGCACTTCACCAACGAATTTCAGTACGAAGGTACCGCTCTGCTCGGCGAACTGAATTCTACCGGTACTCATTGAAGGTTCCTGCTCAACACCAATAGGGCGATATCATCCGGCATCTCCCCAAGCGTAGCCAATCCAAATCGTTGACGCAGCCCATCCAGACTGCCACCTGCTGCCTTGACGATCTCCGGCAAGGCGGCTTCTTTATCTTTGAGCGTATCACCCGGCAAAAGGTCCAGAATGCCATCGGACATCAGGCTGAGGCTGAACTGCGGGGGCAGCTCCACCACCAGGTCCTGGTAGGTGGCCTCATCGAACAACCCCACCGGCAGGCCGCGGCCTTCCAGGTAGCGGCAATGCTCGGGGGTGTACAGTACCGGCAACGGCAAATGGCCGCCGACAGCGTAGGTCAGCAGGCCGGACTCTTCGTCGATCACCCCGCCGACCATGGTGACGTGCTTGCCCAGCTTGCTGTTGATCAGGCCGCGGTTGATGTGGCTGAGCACTTCAGACGGCTTGAACTCACGCATCCTGCTGCGTTTGAGCTCGAACATGAGGCGCGTGGTCATGAATTTCAACAGCACGGTGACAAAGGCCGACGACGCCCCATGCCCGGATACATCGGCGAGGTAGAAAGCAATGCGCCGCTCGTCCACGCGGAAATAATCGACAAAATCACCCGATAGGTACAACGACGGGATGATCTGGTGCTCGAAGGCGAACTCGCCGGCCACCCAGGGGCTTTCCGGCAACATGTTCATCTGCACCTGGCGACCGGCGGTCTGGTCCTCCTGCAACAGGTGCAGGCTAGCCTCCAGTTCGCGGTTGGCGGCTTCGAGCTTGTCGCGGTAGCGCTGGTTTTCCAGCACAAGGCGCGAGCGGTCGAGGGCGCGGCGCACCGAATGCTCGAGTACGGCCAGGTCTTCCAGCGGCTTGATGAGGTAGTCGGCGGCGCCCAGGCGCAACGCTTCCACCGCATCACTCATGACGCCGGCACCGGACACCACGATCACCGGCAACTGCGGCGCACGCTCGCTGACCTGACGGATCAGTTCGAGGCCGCCCATCTGCGGCATGCGCAGATCGCAGATCACGAGGTCGGGCTGGTGTTCTTCGAAGACCTGAAGCCCCTGCTGGCCATTACTGGCCTGAAGGACGCTGAAACCACTGTCTTCAAGGTAGGCGGCGAGGCTGGCACGGACCACGTCGTCGTCATCGATGATCAGCAGCGTTGCACTGGTTTTCTGCATGTGGGCGAACGGCGCCGATTTAGGTTGGTGCAGCGGTGTCGGCAAGGCAGACGGCCAGCTACGGGAATTCTTTATGGTCACACTCTACTTGAGTTGTAGGACAAGAACACCTGCCCGGCAACTGTCAGAGGTACCTTGTAAGGCGCAGACGGTACTCCCATCCGGCAGGGGTTTCAAGCATGCTGGGGTCGACCTCGCCGCTCTTTACAGGGCAAATCACCGGGAGTTATAAGAAAGTCGACCAGCGCAACCCGAAGGGAAGGATGCAGCATGCCCCACACGCCCTCCAGCCATAGCGAAAAACGCGACTTCATTCGCATGCGCATCGACACCGAGGTCAGCCTTTTGCACGAAGGCCAGGTCATTGCGGCGGTGTGCCTGGACCTGTCCAGCGGCGGCATGCAGGTGCAGGCGCCGCAGCGCTTTCTGGTGGGTGATCTGATCGAGGTACGGATCGACTCCGACCATCCGGCGCTGAAGGGGCTGCATGCCAGCACCGAGGTGGTATGGATTGCCGACCAGCCGGGCGGGCAGCAGAAGTTCGGGCTGCGGATCCTGGCCATGCATTGATCCTGAGGCCGCTTTGCGGCCCCAGGTTCACAGATCAGAAGTCGTCTTCGACCTCGCCATCCTTCACCTTGAACTCGCGGTTTTGCAGGTAGGCATTACGAATGAAGATGTACTTGTCACCCTGAATCAGCTTTTCGGCCGAGAGCAGGCTGGCGCGGGTGTCGATCACGTCCAGCGCAAAGATCGAGTTGCGCGTAGGCACGTGGTCGATATAGCGATAGGGTTTGGTATAGGTGTCCGGGTACTTGGCCACACCGTCACGCACGGTGCTTGGGCCCAGCAGCGGGATGACCACATACGGCCCGCTCGGCACACCCCAGTAGCCCAGGGTCTGGCCAAAGTCCTCGTCGTTGCGCTGCAGGCCCATCTTGGTACCCACATCGAAGAAGCCACCCAGGCCGAAGGTGGTGTTGACGATCAACCGCGCCGTATCCACGCCCGCCGCATGCGGCTTGAGCTGCAGCACGTCGTTGGCCAGATTGGTCACGTCCCCCAGGTTGCGAAAGATGTTGTGGATGCCATCTTCGAGGAACTGTGGAGTGACCGCTTGGTAGCCCTTGGCCAATGGTTTGAGGGCATAGGTGTCGAGGGTATCGTTGAAGCGGAAGATCGGGCGGTTGACCGCTTCCCAGGGATCTTCCTCGGTGGCGGCCTGGGTGGCTGCCACGGGCGCCAGCAGCATGCTGGCACAGACACAGGCCTGGGTGACTCGTTCGATCACACTGGCACCGATCCTACGCATAGATGTTTCTCCATCGAATTTCTCGGCCGCAAGCGCAACAGGTGGCGCTGCTGTTAAGGCGGCAGTATAGAGACTTGCGGGCTGATAAACAGCCTTACACATTTTTGCTGAATATTTTGTGAACAACTGTTGCGCAGCGGCCGATGTCACAAGACGGTAACAATCAACGCATAGCCTTCGAACCATTTGGGGGAAGTTGCCATGGACACTGCGCCCGCCTTCACTGCTGTGCTGTTCGGCTTGCGCGGCTGCCTGGTGCAGGCTACCCATGGCGCGCCATCACCCGCCCCCGGCGCCCTGGCCACGCTTGCCAGCCTGCGTCAGCGCCAAGTGCCATGCATCTGGCTGGATGACCTCAATACCGCGCAAAGCGAGCGCCTGGCCCATGTGCTGCCCGACTGGCTGCCAGGGCATGCGGTCAATGGCGTGCGCTGGCCAGCGCCGAACGCTTGCTGGCAGGCACTGATGGCGCTGGACAGCGAGCGCCTGGATGGCTGCGTATTGGTCAGCGGCGACCCCCGCCTGCTGCAGTCTGGCCTTAACGCCGGCTTGTGGACGGTAGGCCTGGCCGCCTGCAGCCCGTTATGCGACCGCACTTCTGCACAATGGCAAGCCATGAGCCCGCAAGAGCAGGATCTGGCGCGCAGCAAGGCGACACTGGCGCTGTTCAGCCTGGGCGTGCACTCGGTGATCGACCATCTGGAAGCGCTGGACACCTGCCTGGTGGACATCGCCCAGCGCCGGCGCAAGGGTGAAAAACCCTGATACAGCAGCCTTGACGCGGATCATGCAAATCGCCAGCAGGTAGATTACCCTGAAGACAGGCCAGAACCTTTGCCACGCCGCTGAGGTCCATGGCTTGCCAAGCCATTGATGGAGAATAGCCAATGCCTGCCCGCGAATTGCAAGAGCGCCTGAACAGCTTGCGCGAGCAACTGGACCGCAACGTACCGCTTTCGGAAGAAGAGCTGGCCGCCCTGCACGAAGAGGCGCGCCAGATCGAGGCGCAACTGAAACTTGAGGAAGCCACGCCAGACAACAACCTGGTGGACGGCGTGAACCTGGCGATCGAGCGCTTCGAGGCCGACCACCCCGACCTCACTGCCACCCTGCGCAGCATTGCCAACTCACTGCACAGCATGGGGATCTGAAATAGCGGGGGCCGCTAAGCGGCCCCCCTGTATTACTGCCGTACCAGGCGTTTGTTATCCGGGCTGATAGCCCCGGTGCTACGATACGGGTTGATGTCCAGCCCACCCCGGCGCACATAACGTGCATAGACCGTCAGGTGCTCCGGCTGCAGCAGATTCTTCAAGTCCAGGTAAATCCGCTCCACACACTGCTCATGGAAGTCGGCATGCTGGCGGAAGCTGATCAGGTAGGTCAGCAGGCTGGCATGGTCCAGCGCCCTGCCCTTGTACTCAACCACCACGCTGCCCCAATCCGGCTGGCCGGTGACCGGGCAGTTGGACTTCAGCAGATGGCTATGCAGGGTTTCTTCCACCACCCGCGCCGGGTCGCAGCGCAACAGCTCTGGCTGCGGCTGCTCATAGTTGCTGATGGCCACATCCAGTGCATCGATGCACTGCCCCGGTAACGCCACCACACCCTGGGCTTCAACCTCGGCCAAGGTGCGCACCTTCACCCCCACCGGCTTGCCGGCAGCGGCGGACAGGTCTTTTTCCAGGCATGCCTGCAACGCGTCCAGCGAGGCGAACACCGTCTGGTTCAGCGAGTTGAGGTACAGCTTGAATGACTTGGACTCGATGATGTTTGGCGAGTCCGCCGGGATGGCGAACTCGCCGATCGCCACCACCGGCTTGCCCGAAGGCAGCAGCCAGCTCAGCTCGAAGCAGTTCCAGTAATCCACCCCCTGCCAGGGCAAGGTCTGTGCAGTGACGCCCAGCTCGGCCCACTTGGCAGTACGCGGGATCGGGAACAACTGCTCCGGGGAGTAGGTGGCGATGTATTCGCTGGACTTGCCCAGCGGGGAATGTTCGGCAGCGGGATGCATGGAAACTGACCTAGAGGTTCGAAAATGCCCCTAGTCTACCGGTTTTGCACACCGCCTTGCAGGGCCAGTCACTCAATGGTCAATGTCCCGACCATACCCGCCTGGTAATGCCCCGGCACGTTGCAGGCAAACTCGATGGGCGCGGATTGGCGGAAGGTCCAGGTCAGTTCGGCGCGCTGGCCGGGCATGACCATCACAGTGTTGCCACTCCCGTGACCATGGCCGTCACCATGGTCCATCATTTGGCCGTGGTTCATCATCTTGCCGTGATCCATGCCTTCGTGGTTCATCGCCTCGGTGAACATCTTGCCTTGCATGGCGACCATTTCCTTCTGGTGTTCGGCATGCATGGCCTTGTCGCCCAGGTTGAATTCGTGCGGCAGCTTGCCCTCGTTGACCAGCACGAAGCGCACCGTCTCGCCGGCTTTTACCTGCAGGCTTTTTGGCTCGAAGGCGATGTCCTTGAGCACCACGTTGACCGTGCGGGTGGCCTGGGCCGCCGGGGCAGGCTCGCCAAAGGCGAAGCTCTGCGCCTGGCCAGCGAAAGCCGGCAGGCTGCCCAGGATAAGGGTGGCGGCAATGAACAGGTGTTTCATGATGACTCCGGGATTACACAATCGGGATTAAGCCACATTAGCCGGGGGCAACTGGCAGTTACCTGACAGGCACATTACAACTTTGTCAGCTTGGGCGGGCCGGCACATCGTCACGTATCATTTCACCCATCCCATTGCCCCTGTGCTAGCAGTAAAGCGACGCCATAGGCTACGCACAATCTTTCAGAATATGGACAGTGCATGAAACTGCTGATCGTCGAAGACCAGGCCCGCACCGGCCAGTACCTGAGCCAAGGCCTGAGCGAGGCCGGCTTTGCCACCGAATTGGCTACCGATGGCGAGACCGGCCAGTTCCTCGCCCTGACCGGCGACCACGACCTGCTGATCCTCGACGTGATGCTGCCTGGCCGCGACGGCTGGCAGATTCTTCAGGCCGTGCGCCAGGCAGGCCTGGATACGCCAGTGCTGTTCCTGACCGCCCGCGACGCCGTCGAGGATCGCGTGCATGGCCTGGAACTGGGCGCCGACGACTACCTGGTCAAGCCGTTCGCCTTTTCCGAACTGCTGGCCCGGGTACGCAGCCTGCTGCGCCGTGGCACCAGCCCGAGCCAGGACACGACCCTGAGCCTGGCCGACCTGCGCCTGGACCTGATCCGCCGCCGCGCCGAGCGCGCCGGGCTGCGCATCGACCTGACCGCCAAGGAGTTCTCACTCCTTGAGCTGCTGCTGCGCCGCCAGGGTGAGGTGCTGCCAAAATCGCTGATCGCCTCGCAGGTGTGGGACATGAACTTCGACAGCGACACCAATGTGATCGAAGTGGCCATCCGCCGCCTGCGCCTGAAAATCGACGACCCGCACCCCAACAAGCTGATCCACACCGTACGGGGCATGGGTTACGTACTCGAAGAGCGCGCCGAGTGATGCGCCGGATTTCCCTCGGCAGCCGCCTGGCCCTGCTGTTCGCCGCCTGCACGGCCACCGTCTCGCTAGGCGCCGGCCTGCTATTCAGCCGGGCCAGCGAGCAGCACTTCGTCGAACTTGACCAACAACTGCTGGACTCGCGCCTGTCCTTGTTTCGTACGCAACTGGCTGATGTCAGCACGGCTGATGAGCTCCAGGCCCGCCTGCCTGCCCTGCGCGATGAACTGAGTCACCAGGCCGACCTGGCCTTGCGTATCAGCGCCAGCAATGGCGCCACCTGGTTCGAAAGCCGCAGCGGGCTGCCGCAAGCAGCGCTGGCCACCGGGCTGGCCACCCTGCATGCGCAAGGCATCGACTACCGCAGCCTGTCCGTGCCCCTGAAACAGGGCGCCATGCAGTCGCCGCGACTGACCCTGTACCTCGACATCACCCACCACCAGCACTTCCTGCAGGGCATGCAACGGCTGATCTGGCTGACGGTCGGCCTGTCGGCGCTAACCACCGCACTACTGGGTGCCTGGGCCGCCCGCAGCGGCCTGCGCCCATTGCGGCAGATGGGCCAGGTGGCCGCCAGCGTGTCAGCGCGTTCGCTCACCACCCGTCTGCCGGTGGCGCAGATGCCCGAAGAGTTGGCCGAGCTGGCCAGCAGCATGAACGCGATGCTGCAGCGCCTGGACGATGCCTTCCAGCGCCTGTCAGCGTTCTCGGCCGATATCGCCCACGAGTTGCGTACGCCGCTGTCCAACCTGCTGACCCACACCCAGGTCACCCTCACCCGCCCACGCAGCCTCGAAGAATACCGAGAGGCGCTGCATGGCAACCTGGAAGAACTGCAATGGATGGCGCAGATGATCAACGACATGCTGTTTCTGGCCAAGGCCGACCACGGCCTTCTGGTACCGGGGCACGCGCCTTTGGCGCTGCATGACGAGGTGGATGCACTGCTGGAGTACTACGCGCCTCTGGCAGAAGACAGCGACGTGCAGATGCTGCGCGAGGGTGAAGCCGTACTGCACGGTGACCGGCATATGCTGCGCCGGGCGCTGTCCAACCTGCTGGACAACGCCATGCGTTTTACCCCGGCAGGAGGACAGATCAAGGTAACCCTGGGGCCGGGGCCGACGATCAACGTGGCCAATACCGGGCTGGCTATCGACCCGGCGGCGCTACCGCGGCTTTTCGACCGTTTCTACCGGGTGGACCCGGCGCGGCGGGAAGGCAGCAGCGAGCATGCGGGGCTGGGCCTGGCGATTACCCGGTCGATCGTGCAGGCCCATGGCGGGTGCATACGGGCGGAGTGCGAGGGTGGGTGGACCCGATTCGTGATCGAGTTCGCTCAAGATCGGTAACCTTGGGGCGCTTTACGCCCCCAGGATCTCAGGCAAACATCAAACCGCCAGGCCAATCGCCGGCTGCACCTGCGACGCCCGGTAAGCCGGGTAAAGGGTCGCCAGGAAACTCATCACCAGGCCGGCGGTGCAGATGATCGCCACATCCCCCCACTGCAACTGCGACGGCAAGCTGCTGACGAAGTACACATCCGACGTAAAGATGTGCTGCCCGCTCACCCGCTCCAGCCAGCCGACGATCTGGCTGACATTGAACGCCGCAATCACGCCCAGTACGCCACCAATCAGCGTGCCGACAATGCCGATCAGGCTGCCCTGGACCATGAACGTGCCCATGATCTGCGCCGGCGTGGCGCCCAAGGTACGCAGGATGGCAATGTCCGGCCCCTTGTCGTTCACCACCATCACCAGGGTGGCGATGATATTGAACGCCGCTACCGCGATGATCATCATCAGCAACAGGCCGATCATGGTCTTTTCCATCTTCATGGCGCTGAACAGGCTGCCCTGGGTATGCGACCAGTCATCAGCCCGGTAGGCGTCCCCAAGCCCGGCAGCAATCGCCTTGGCCACCTGCGGAGCGGCATACAGGTCGTGCAGCTTAAGGCGCACACCTTGCACCTGGCCCGGCGCCCAGCGCTGCATCTCAGCTGCATCAGCAACATGGATATAGGCCTGCGACCCATCCAGCTCGGCGCCGACCTTGAAGATGCCGACCACGGTGAGGCGCTGCATGCGCGGGGTGATGCCACCCGGTTCCTTGCTGATTTCCGGCACGATCAAGGTCAGCTTGTCGCCGGTGTTCAGGCGGAAGCGGCGTGCGGTCAGCTCGCCGATGACCACACCGAACTCACCGGGCTGCAAGCCCTGCAGGCGGCCCTGGACGATGTGCTGGCCAACGATGGAAACCTTGCCCTCCTCGGCCGGGTCGATACCACCCACCTGGATCGGCTGCATGGCGCCCTTGTACGACAGCATGCCTTCCATCTCGGTAATCGGCGCCACAGCCATCACCGCCGGATTCTTCATGGCGGCGTCGGCCACCTTGTGCCAATCGTCCAGCGGCTGCACGCCCAGGATGGCGGCATGCGGCACCAGGCCGAGAATGCGCGAGCTCATTTCGCGCTGGAAGCCGTTCATCACCGACAGCACCACGATCATCGCCAGCACGCCAAGCGACAGGCCGATCATCGAAGTCATCGAAATGAACGAGATGAAATGGTTGCGACGCTTGGCTCGGGTGTAGCGCGCGCCGATAAAGATGGGCAAGGGTCTGAACATGTACGAAATCACCCAATGGAAACAGGAAAACGGGGCAGCACCTGCCACCCCGGCAGTCGATCAGATGGCCACCAGGTGGCCATCGTCGAGCTTCAGCACACGGTCCATCTGCCGCGCCAGGTTGAGGTCGTGGGTGACCACCAGGAATGCCGTGCGCGAAGCGCTGGACAGCTCCTGCATCAGCTCCTGGATGCCTTGGGCGGTGTGGTGGTCGAGGTTACCGGTCGGCTCGTCGAGCATCACCAGGCCGGGGCGGTTGACCAGCGCCCGGGCAATCGCCACACGCTGGCGCTCGCCGCCGGAAAGCTCGGCCGGCTTGTGGTTCAAGCGGTGGCCCAGGCCTACCCGCTTGAGCAGCGCCTCGGCACGCTCCCGGGCCTCGGGGATGGGCGTTCGACCGATCAGCAGCGGCATGCACACGTTCTCGATGGCGGTGAATTCCGGCAGCAGGTGGTGGAACTGGTAGACAAAGCCCAACTCGCGGTTGCGTAGCAGGCCACGGGCACGCTCGCCCAGTGCCGACAGCTCTTCGCCAGCCAGCCACACGCTACCCTGGGTCGGCCGGTCGAGGCCGCCCAGCAGGTTGAGCAAGGTACTCTTGCCCGAGCCGGAACTGCCAACGATGGCCACCCGCTCACCGGCCTGCAGCTCCAGGTTGAGCCCGGACAGCACCTGCACCGACTCCGGGCCCTCGTCGTAGGACTTGCCCAGGTTGCGGCAACTCAGAACGGCTTTATCACTCATGCGCGACTCACTCATAACGTAGCGCCTCTGCAGGCTGGGTGCGGGCCGCACGCCAGGCCGGATACAGGGTGGCGAAGAAACTCAGGACCAGTGCCGCACCGCAGACCATGTACACGTCCTGGGCCAGGATCTGCGACGGCAGGTAATCGATGAAGTACACGTCGGCGTTGAGGAACTTGTGGCCGATCAGTGTCTCGATGCCGGCGATCGCCGCGCTCACGTTCAGGGCCGCGAAGATCCCGACGACGGCGCCGATCAGGGTACCGATCACCCCGATCACCGTGCCCTGGACCATGAAGATGAGCATGATCTGCCCGGGCGTGGCGCCCAGGGTGCGCAGGATGGCGATGTCGCCGCGCTTGTCGTTGACCACCATCACCAGGGTGGAAATGATGTTGAACGCCGCCACCGCCACGATCAGCAGCAACAGCAGGCCGATCATGGCCTTTTCCATACGGATCGCCTGGTACAGGTTGCCGTGGGTACGGGTCCAGTCACGGCTATAGAACTCCTGCTCGCCCAGCTGCTGGGCGATGCTCCAGGCTACGCGCGGCGCCTGGAACAGGTCGTCGAACTTCAGGCGCAGGCCCTGGACCTGGTCGGGCTTCCAGCGGTGCAGGCGGGACAGGTCACTGATGTTGGTCAGGCCCAGGTAGCCGTCGATCTCCCCCGCGCCAACGTGGAAGGTGCCGACCACGGTGAAGCGCTTCATGCGCGGGAACATGCCAGCGGGGGTCACGCTGACCTCGGGGGCGACGAAGGTGAGCTTGTCGCCGATGGCAACGCCCAGCTTGGCCGCCGCCTTGTCGCCGATCATGATGCCCCACTCGCCCGGCGCCAACTGGTCCAGGCGGCCTTGCAGGACGAAGTTGTCGATGATCGACACCTCGCGCTCGCGAGCAGGGTCGATGCCGTTGAGCAGCACCTTCTGCACCTTGCCATCATGGGTCAGCAGGCCCTGCATCTGGGTGAACGGTGCAACCGCCACCACCTGCGGATTCTGCTTTACTTGTTGGGCAAGGGCCTGCCAGTCGGCAATGGGCTGGCCGCTCTCCAGCGTGGCATGGGGAATCATCCCCAACACGCGGGTGCGCATCTCGTGGTCGAAACCGTTCATCACCGACAGCACCACGATCATTACCACCACGCCCAGGGCGAGGCCGATCATCGAGGTCAGGGAAATGAACGAGACGAAGTGATTGCGACGTTTGGCACGGGTATAACGCGTGCCGATGAATGCGAAAAGAGGTCTGAACATGTCGGGGCTTGTTCGGATGAAAGGGAACGTCCTTGTGGCGAGGCGCCTACGGCGGCTTTACACTCGGACCACCGCCGCTACCTTGGGTTCGCCATGACGACATTAGACGAAGAAGATCGCCGCGAATACTACCGCATCGAAGATCGGATCGCACTTCAAATAAGCCCCCTTAGCGCGGCCGAAGCCCTTGAACCAGATGTGTTGCAAGATGATTCGCCGTTGTTCAACCTGCTCAGCGAGCTGCACCTGTCCGACTTCGAGTCGCAACACCTATTGCGCCAGCTAAGCGACAAGGACCGCACCCTCGCCGCGTTCCTGCGGGCACAGAACAAGCGTCTCGACTTGCTCAGCGCGGTGGTTGCACAAACCCTGCTTGGCGAGGTCGGCGAGCCGCTGCCGGTGGTCATTTCCGAAGGCGGCATCGAATCCGCCCAAGCCACACAGATTGCCCCCGGCACCCGGGTGAAAGTGAAAATGGTGCTGATGCCGCGCGCCCATGGCCTGCTGCTGCGCGGCAAGATCACCCATTGCGACCCTCGCCCGGAGGGCGGCTTCGAAGTCGGCACCGAGTTCATCGACATGACCGATGCCCAACGACAACTGCTGGCGCGTTACATCCTGCAGCGCCAGCAACAGCAACGGCGCCAGCAGCTGGAACTGAACGACCCCGCCTCCTGAGCCAATTTCTCCCTGATTTGAAGGAACGAACGTGACCCTGATCTACGGCCATCGCGGCGCCAAGGGCGAAGCACCCGAGAACACCCTGAAGAGCTTTCAGCAATGCCTGTCCCATGGCGTGACCCGCTGCGAGCTTGACCTGCACTTGTCATCCGACAACGAACTGATGGTCATCCACGACCCCACCCTCAAGCGCACCACGGGCCGGCGCGGCAAAGTGGTCGAGCACCCGGCCGCCGAACTGGTCAAGATCGATGCCCGCAAAGGCGGCCCGGGCCATGTGCAGCCCTGCCCCATCCCGAAACTGGAAGAGCTGTTCG
Source organism: Pseudomonas sp. KCJK9058 (assembly GCF_046230975.1). Lineage (NCBI taxonomy): Bacteria > Pseudomonadati > Pseudomonadota > Gammaproteobacteria > Pseudomonadales > Pseudomonadaceae > Pseudomonas > Pseudomonas sp. KCJK9058. The sequence goes on along the minus strand of NZ_JBJJLR010000015.1, from coordinate 91,918 downwards.
AAAAATGCCCGTTCGAACACTGGCAACTGGAGGTGAAAAGCGCCTCGCGCACCCGCGCGGCCACCACCGTCCTGGCGATCCGTGAACTGGCCCAGCAATATGGCCTGCTGGACAAGGTGACCATCACCTCCAGCTCACGCGAAGTACTGGGCGCCGCCCAGGAACTGGTGCCAGATGTGAAGCGCGGGCTGGTGGCCGAATACGCCTGGCTCGACCCGCTGAAGGTGGCACAGAACTACGGCTGCGAACTGCTGGCATTGAACTGGACGCTGTGCACCCCCGAGCGCCTGCTCAAAGCACAGGGCCAGGGTTTGCATGTGTCCGTGTGGACGGTCAACGAGCCGGCACTGATGCGCCGGCTTGCTGACTTTGGTGTGGACAGCCTGATTACAGACTTTCCCGGTTTGGCCAAGACCACCCTCGGGTAGGGTTGAAATCGGTCTCTCCGACCGGCTCAGGCCACCGGTCGGAGCCGCTCAAAAAAGCCGGTTCAGGCCGTCATAGGCAGCTACCCGATAGGCTTCGGCCATGGTCGGGTAGTTGAACGTGGTGTTGACGAAGTACTTCAGGTTGTTCTGCTCACCCGGCTGGTTCATGATCGCCTGGCCAATGTGGACGATCTCCGAAGCCTGGTAGCCGAAGCAATGCACGCCGAGGATTTCCAGGGTTTCGCGGTGGAACAGGATCTTCAGCATGCCCTGCGGCTCGCCGGCGATCTGCGCACGCGCCATGCTCTTGAAGAAGGCCTTGCCCACTTCGTACGGCACCTTGGCCTGGGTCAGCTCCTGCTCGTTCTTGCCGATCGAGCTGATCTCGGGAATGGTGTAGATACCCGTCGGCACGTCGTTGACGAAGCGCCAGCTGCCGTTATCGACAATGCTGCCAGCGGCCGACCGGCCCTGGTCATGGGCGGCACTGGCCAGGCTTGGCCAGCCGATCACGTCGCCGGCACCGTAGATGTTCGGCACGGTGGTGCGGTAGGCCTCGTCGACCTCGATCTGACCGCGGCTGTTCACCTTGATGCCGATATTTTCCAGGCCCAGCTTGTCGGTGTTGCCGGTACGGCCGTTGCACCACAGCAACGCGTCGGCCTTGATCTTCTTGCCCGACTTGAGGTGCAGGATCACCCCGTTGTCCAGGCCTTCGACACGCTCGTACTCTTCGTTGTGGCGCACGGTGATGTTGTTGTTGCTGAAGTGGTAGCTCAGCGCCTGGGAAATTTCCGAGTCGAGGAAGCTCAGCAGCTGGCCACGGTTGTCGACCAGCTCGACCAATACGCCCAGGCCACTGAAGATCGAAGCGTATTCGCAACCGATCACGCCGGCACCGTACACGATCAGCTTGCGAGGGGTATGGCTGAGGCTGAGGATGGTGTCGCTGTCGTACACGCGCGGGTGGTGGAAGTCGATGTCGGCCGGACGGTAGGGGCGCGAGCCGGTCGCGATGATGATGTGCTTGGCGTTGAGCTTCTCGACCACGCCGTTCGGGCACACCACTTCCACGGTTTGCTCGTCGGCAAAGCTGCCGGTGCCGAAGAACACGTCGACGCGGTTACGGGCATAGTAGCCGGTGCGCGATGCCACCTGCTTGGCGATGACCTTCTCGGCGCTTTTCAGCACGTCCGGGAACGAGAACCAGCGCGGCTCACCGATGGCACGAAACATCGGGTTGGTGTTGAACTGCATGATCTGCCGCACCGAGTGACGCAGTGCCTTGGACGGAATGGTACCCAAGTGGGTGCAGTTGCCACCGACCTGGCGACGGTCATCGACCATCGCTACCTTGCGCCCTGCTTTGGCGGCATTCATTGCCGCGCCTTCACCGGCCGGGCCGGAACCCAGCACCACTACGTCGTAGTTGTAGACAGCCATGCGTACTCCTTCAGAACTGGCCCGCAAGCCACGGTCGCTCGCGGGGCACGATCATGCCGCCGGGGCGCCATGAGAAAATTCGGGTGCAGTCTAATCAACCCTGAACGCCGCGCACATTAACCCTTGGTCGCGTCGTAGGCCAATTTTGCCCGCACTACATATGCTTCACCCATTCCGTGGCGGCAATCATCCCTGCTTGTGCTTTCACTGGCCTTTCACTGCCCGTTCGAACGCGGGCGTAGCTCGGGAGACGAAGCCTCCCTCTGCTCGAGTCACCAAAACCGCAGCCAAGTCATGCGCCACGGCAAAATCCCAGCCTTGCTGTGGGCCCAGGATGAGTAGCAGCGTCGAATAGCCATCGGCCAGCAGTGCTGAGGCGTCCAGCACCGTAACGGCAGCCAGGTCATGTTCGACCGGGCGCCCGAGGCGGGCATCGAAGGTGTGCGAATAGCGCCGGCCATTCTGCTCGAAATAGTGCCGATAGTCACCCGAGGTTGATACTGAAAGGCTATTGACCGGGATGATCTGGCGGGCGATTTGACGGTCTTCGCGGGGCAGTTCCAGGGCAATACGCCAAGGGCTGCCGTCAGGCTTGCGGCCAACCGCCTTCAGCTCGCCAGTGGCCTCGGCGACAAAACTGCTGACACCCATGGCCTGCAGGCGCGCAGCGATCAAGTCGACAGCATGGCCGGCGACGATGCTGTTGAAGTCGAGCTGCACCGGGGCATCCTTGCACAGGGCTCGACCTTTGACGCGCAAGTGCTGGTAACCCACGCGCTGGCGTACCTGGGCCAGTGCCTGTGGTTCGGGCACCTGCTGGTGACGGGCCTGAGGGCCGAAGCCCCACAAGTCGAGCAATGGCTCTACCGTGAGGTCGAAGGCGCCATCGCTCTGCTCGGCAAGGTGCTGGCCCAGGCTGACCAACGCGAGCATGTCAGGCGGCAGGGCCAGGCACTGGCCGGCAGGTAAGCGGTTGAACTGGCTTACGATGGAATCGCCGCGGTAGGTCGAGTAGTGGTGGTCGATGTCGTGCAGGATGGTTTCCACCGCCCTCTGCACCTGGGCCGGCTCCGGGCCACCAGGCTCGCGGACGTACTGGATGCTGTAGCTGCTGCCCATGGTCGGGCCACCCAGGCGCTCCAGGGTGGGGCCCTGGTTGCAGGCGGTGAGGAGCAGCAGTATGAACAGTAGAGCTGTGCGCACAGTAGGGTTTCTCGGTTGCCAGTGCTGGCCTCTTCGCGGGTAAACCCGCTCCTACAGGGGCAGCGATAATCCTGTAGGAGCGGGTTTACCCGCGAAAGGGCCGACACTGACAACACACATTCAGAATAAAAAAAACGGGAACCCGAAGGTTCCCGTTTTTTCATTGCCTTACAAGCGAATCAGCGTGGAAACGCTGGCGGGTTCACACCGGCCATGTCTTCCATCACACGAACCACCTGACAGCTATAACCAAATTCGTTGTCGTACCAGACGTACAGAACAACGCGGTTGTCGTTGGCGATGGTCGCCTCTGCGTCAACCACACCGGCATGGCGCGAGCCGACGAAGTCGGTCGAAACCACTTCCTGCGAAGCCACGTAGTCGATCTGCTTGTGCAGCTCCGAGTGCATGGCGGTCTGGCGCAGGTACTCGTTGATCTCGTCGCGGGTGGTGGCCTTTTCCAGATTCAGGTTCAGGATGGCCATCGAAACGTTCGGCGTCGGAACACGAATCGCGTTGCCGGTCAGCTTGCCCTTCAGCACTGGCAGTGCCTTGGCAGCAGCGGTGGCGGCGCCGGTTTCGGTGATTACCATGTTCAGCGGCGCGGCACGGCCACGGCGGCTGCCCTTGTGGAAGTTGTCGATCAGGTTCTGGTCGTTGGTGAACGAGTGAACGGTTTCGACGTGGCCGTTGACGATGCCGTACTGGTCGTTGATGGCCTTGAGCACCGGCACGATGGCGTTGGTGGTGCAGGAGGCCGCCGAGATGATCTTGTCATCGGCAGTGATGTCACCGTGGTTGATACCGTGCACGATGTTCTTCAGCGCGCCCTTGCCAGGTGCGGTGAGGATCACGCGGGCAGCACCCGGGCAGGCCAGGTGCTGGCCCAGGCCGTCGGCGTCACGCCATACGCCGGTGTTGTCGACGATGAGCGCATTGTCGATGCCGTACTGGGTGTAGTCGACTTCGCTCGGGCTCTTGGCGTAGATAACCTGGATCAGGTTGCCATTGGCGGTGATGGTGTTGTTGGCTTCGTCGATGGTGATGGTGCCATCGAACGGGCCGTGCACCGAATCACGGCGCAGCAGGCTGGCACGCTTGACCAGGTCGTTTTCAGCGCCTTTGCGCACGACGATGGCACGCAGACGCAGGCCGTCACCACCACCGGTCTTCTCGATCAGGATGCGCGCCAGCAGGCGGCCGATGCGACCGAAGCCGTACAGGACAACGTCGGTGCCTTTGCGCGCCGAAGCGTTCTGCTGACCGACCACGTCGGCCAGCTCTTCACGGACGAACTGCTCGGCAGTGCGGCCATTGCCTTCCTGCTTGAACTTGTTGGCCAGCTTGCCCAGGTCGACCGATGCGGCGCCCAGTTTCAGCTCGCTCATGGCCTTGAGCAGGGGGAATGTCTCGTGGACGGACAGTTCGGTTTCGTCGGTTTGGCGGTGGCGCGCAAAGCGGTGCGCCTTGAGGATCGAGATAACCGAACGGTTGATCAGGCTGCGGCCATAAATCGAGCTCACCACATTGTTATTGCGGTAGAGCTGACCGATAAGCGGGATCATCGCTTCAGCCAGGGCTTCACGATCAATCCACTCACCAAGACACTGGTCGGGCTTCTGAGTCACGGGAACCTTCCACATGTAGGGACAGAAAAAAGGGGCTACATTATGACGCCCCAACGCGGAACCGGCAATGAGTGCCTGTCACAGTGACGCAAGCCAGCGTTCATGCCCTTTCGAGCCTGACAGCCGGCACTGTCACCGGTACAATCGGTCTCTTTGCCGCAACGCTTGGAGTGCAATCTCCCGTGTCAGTTCTGCGCCTACCGCAAATGTCGGCCACGGCCGGCAAACAAACCTGGGGCAACCTGCCCGGTGCCGCCCTCAGCCTTGCCATCGCCGAAGCCGCCAGCAGCGCTGGCCGCTTCACCCTGCTGCTGACGGCCGACAGCCAGGCCGCCGACCGTCTGGAGCAGGAGCTGCGCTTCTTTGCCCCAGACCTGCCAGTGCTGCCGTTCCCCGATTGGGAAACCCTGCCCTACGACCTGTTCTCGCCGCACCAGGACATCATCTCCCAGCGCATCGCCAGCCTGTACCGCCTGCCGGAGCTGAGCCACGGCATCCTCGTGGTGCCGATCACCACCGCCCTGCACCGCCTGGCACCCACGCGTTTTCTGCTGGGCAGCAGCCTGGTGCTGGATGTGGGCCAGACCATCGACGTGGAACAGATGCGCCTGCGCCTGGAGGCCAGCGGTTACCGTTGTGTCGACACCGTCTACGAGCATGGCGAGTTCGCCGTGCGCGGCGCGCTGATCGACCTGTTCCCCATGGGCAGCAAGCTGCCCTACCGCATCGACCTGTTCGATAACGAGATCGAAACGCTGCGCACCTTCGACCCCGAGACCCAGCGCTCGATCGACAAGGTGGATTCGGTGCGCCTGCTTCCGGCACGCGAATTCCCGATGCAGAAGGAAGAAGTGACCCGCTTCAAGGCACGCTTTCGCGAGCGCTTCGACGTCGACTTCCGCCGCAGTGCAATCTTCCAGGACCTGGCCAGCGGCATCATCCCCGCCGGTATCGAGTACTACCTGCCGCTGTTCTTCGAAGAAACCTCGACCCTGTTCGACTACCTGCCGACCGACACCCAGGTGTTCTCGCTACCCGGTGTGGAACAGGCCGCCGAGCACTTCTGGAACGACGTGCGCGGGCGCTATGAAGACCGCCGCGGCGACCTCAGCCGGCCGCTGTTGCCGCCGGCCGAGCTGTTCCTGCCGGTGGAAGATTGCTTCGCCCGGCTCAAGCAGTGGCCCCGGGTGGTGGTCAGCAGCGAAGCGCTCGAGCCTGGCGTGGGCCGCGAGCGCTTCCCGGCGCGCGCCCTACCCAACCTGGCCATCGAGGCCAAGGCCAACCAGCCGCTGGCCGAGCTGGCCAACTTCCTCGACCAGTTCCCCGGCCGCGTGCTCTTCACCGCCGAATCAGCGGGTCGCCGGGAAGTGCTGCTGGAACTGCTCGAACGGCTGAAGCTGCGCCCGCATACCGTCGAAGGCTGGGACGATTTCATTACCGGTGCCGAGCGCCTGGCGATCACCATCGCCCCGCTGGACGACGGCCTGCTGCTGGACGATCCAGGGCTGGCGCTGATTGCCGAAAGCCCACTGTTCGGCCAGCGGGTGATGCAGCGCCGGCGCCGTGACAAGCGCGGCGAAACCGCCAACGACGCGGTCATCAAGAACCTCACCGAGCTGCGCGAAGGTGCGCCGGTGGTGCACATCGACCATGGCGTCGGGCGCTACCTGGGCCTGGCCACCCTGGAAATCGACGGCCAGGCTGCCGAATTCCTGACACTGGAATACGCCGAGAACGCCAAGCTGTATGTGCCAGTGGCCAACCTGCACCTGATCGCCCGCTACACCGGCAGCGACGACGCCCTGGCACCGTTGCACCGGCTGGGTTCGGAGGCCTGGCAGAAAGCCAAGCGCAAGGCCGCCGAACAGGTCCGCGACGTGGCCGCCGAACTGCTCGACATCTATGCCCGCCGCGCCGCGCGCAAGGGCTACGCGTTTGCCGACCCGTCCGCCGACTACGCCACCTTCAGCGCCGGCTTCCCGTTCGAGGAAACCCCGGACCAGCAGGCCGCCATCGAGGCCGTGCGCGCCGACATGCTGGCACCCAAGCCAATGGACCGCCTGGTCTGCGGCGACGTGGGCTTCGGCAAGACCGAAGTGGCCATGCGCGCGGCGTTCATCGCCGTGCACAGTGGCCGCCAGGTGGCCGTACTGGTGCCCACCACCCTGCTTGCCCAGCAGCATTACAACAGCTTCCGCGACCGCTTTGCCGACTGGCCCGTGACCGTGGAAGTGATGAGCCGCTTCAAGTCGGCCAAGGAAGTGGCCGCCGCCGCCGCGGACCTTGCCGAAGGCAAGATCGACATCCTCATCGGCACCCACAAGCTGCTGCAGGACGACGTGCGCTTCAAAGACCTGGGCCTGGCCATCATCGATGAAGAGCACCGCTTTGGCGTGCGCCAGAAGGAACAGCTGAAGGCGCTGCGCAGCGAGGTCGATATCCTCACCCTGACCGCCACGCCGATTCCGCGCACGCTGAACATGGCGGTGGCGGGCATGCGCGACCTGTCGATCATCGCCACGCCGCCAGCACGCCGCCTGTCGGTTCGCACCTTCGTCATGGAACAGAACAAGAGCACGGTCAAGGAGGCGCTGCTGCGCGAACTGTTGCGCGGTGGCCAGGTGTATTACCTGCACAACGATGTGAAAACCATCGAAAAATGCGCCGCCGACCTTGCCGAGCTGGTGCCCGAGGCACGCATCGGCATCGGCCACGGGCAAATGCGCGAACGCGAGCTGGAACAGGTGATGAGCGATTTCTACCACAAGCGTTTCAACGTGCTGGTGGCCTCGACCATTATCGAAACCGGTATCGACGTGCCCAGCGCCAACACCATCGTCATCGAGCGCGCCGACAAGTTCGGCCTGGCCCAGCTGCACCAGCTGCGTGGCCGGGTTGGCCGTAGTCACCACCAGGCCTACGCCTACCTGCTCACACCTACCCGTCAGAAGGTGAGCGCCGACGCCGAAAAACGCCTGGAGGCGATCGCCAACACGCAAGACCTTGGCGCAGGCTTTGTGCTGGCCACCAACGACCTGGAAATCCGCGGTGCCGGCGAGCTGCTGGGCGAAGGCCAGAGCGGGCAGATCCAGGCAGTGGGCTTCACCCTGTACATGGAAATGCTCGAACGTGCGGTCAAGGCAATCCGAAAAGGTACCCAGCCGAACCTTGAGCAACCCCTGGGTGGCGGCCCGGAGATCAACCTGCGCCTGCCGGCACTGATCCCCGAGGACTACCTGCCTGACGTGCATGCGCGCCTGATCCTGTACAAACGCATTGCCTCGGCTGCCGACGAAGAAGGCCTCAAGGACTTGCAGGTCGAGATGATCGACCGCTTCGGCTTGCTGCCAGAGCCGACCAAGAACCTGATGCGCCTGACGTCACTCAAGCTGCACGCGGAAAAGCTCGGCATCAAGAAAGTCGATGCGGGGCCCAACGGTGGCAAGCTCGAGTTCGAAGCCGAAACACCGGTCGACCCACTGACCCTGATCAAGCTGATCCAGGGTCAACCCAAACGCTACAAGTTCGAAGGCGCCACCCAGTTCCGCTTCCTGGTACCGATGGAACGACCCGACGAACGTTTCAATACCCTGGAGGCGCTGTTCGAGCGCCTGACCCCACAGCCTGCCTAAGGAAGACTCATGCGTGCTATCCGTTGCCTGACCCTGCTGCTGGCGCTGTTCGCCCCAGCGGCCTTCGCCGAAGGCCTGTATCAGGTAGAAATGATTCTGGTGCGGCAGAACAGCGTGCCCGCCTTCACCAGCCCGTTCGCCCCCGAAGACTGGAGCGCTGGCGCCCCACGCCTGGCGAAAGAGGCCGAGCGCCCCCCAGCACTGGAAGATGAAGCCACCCGCCTGGAAGCCACCGCCGACTACACGGTGCTGATGCACAAGGCCTGGCAACAGCAGGTGGGCAGCGAACCCAGCCGCATCGCCCTGGGCGAAGGCACCGAACAGTTCGGGCACTTCCCTATCGAAGGCAACCTGAGCATCGCTGAAGGCCGCTTCATTACCGTCGAGGCCAACTTCTGGGTCAACCAGCTGGATGGCAACGGCAACGTGCTGCAAAGCGAGCAGTTCAGGCAAAGCAACAGCAACGTCAAGGGCGGCCAGCTGACCTTTCTCGACGGCGGGCACCTGGCGGTGCTGCTGAAGGTGACCCCACCAGGCACGCCGAAAATGCCGGTGATGGACCCGGAGATGATGGAGCAGTAAGCCCATGAAGGACGATGCCGCCGAAATGGTGAACGCCTATCCGAACTGGATTCAATCGTTCAGCAAAGCTGCCCTGCAGCGCGGTGAGCGCTATGCCGAGGAAGGCAGGGCCGAACTGGAAGGCATTCATGGGCCAACCATAACGGCCAGTTGCCAGGGGAGCGGCAACAACCACTACCGGCAACACATCAAGTTGCACGTAGCGGGCGGCCGGTGCCATGTGCGCGGTGACTGCGATTGCCCGGTACGGCAAAACTGCAAGCATTGCGCCGCTGTCCTTTTCTGCGTCAGCGAGCGCTTTTCCAGCAGTAAGGACACGCAAGCCAACCCGGGCGCCTTGTCCGCCGAACTGCAGCACTGGTTGAGCGGCCTGGAGCAGGCCCCACCCAAGACCGACGCGACCGAAGACAAACGCGGGCGCATGGTGTGCTATCAGCTGCAGCTCACCGACGATGCGGGCTGCGCCCTGCTTGTGCGCAAGGGCACGCGAACGGAGGACGGCATCCGCTTCAGCCGCGTCCAGTCCCTTTACGATTTCCTCTACGAGCCACCGCGCTTCGTAACAGACGAAGACATCCGCATTCTGCGCCTGCTCTCGGCCCTGAATCAGGGCGGCGGCCAGGATCGCGGCTACCGACTGAAGGGCCATGAAGGTGGCGAGCTGTTCCAGCGCGCCCTCGAAACCGGGCGGATGTTCTTCGACACCGACCTCCCCCTGCTTCATGAAGGCCCGGTGCGCCACGCCGAGTTTCGCTGGGTACGCCTGGACAACGGAAATTACCGGGGGCGGTGGTACAGCGGCGAAGCGATGCTGCGCTGCGTCATCCCGCTGCTGCCGCTTTACTACCTGGACCTGCCGACCCGTGAAGTGGGCAAGGTCGAGCACAGCCTGGATCCCCACGTCGCCGTACAGCTGACTATTGCACCCGACGTGCCGGAACACCTGGTCGTACCCCTGAGCCACAAGCTCAATGCCCTCAGCCATAAGGTGCCGACCCCGACGCAAGTGCAGGAGCAGTTGCTCGATAACATCCAGCCAAAGCCCCTTCTTGCTCTCGGCAGCCTTGAATACACCGCCTACATGCCGAAAACCGGTCGCATGCAACGGCAAATGCAACACCGCGCCGCATTGGCGTTCGATTATGACGGCTTGCAGGCCAGCGGCACCGACGAAAAGCCGCTGACCCGCCTGGCAGGCAGCACCAGCCAGCGCATTCGCCGCCAGACTCAAGCCGAGCAGGCGCTGCGCAAGGTGCTGCGCGATTTCGGCTTCAAGCCCGCCACACGACAGAGCAAGGCCCTACCCGACAGCGCCGGCGAAATGCACCAGTTGCCTGACGACGAAGCCTGGCTGCGTTTTGCCCGCGAAGGCCTGCCGCGCCTGCGCGAAGCCGGCTGGGACATCGATATTCACCGCGACTTCGCCTTCAACCTGCAGGAGGTGGACGACTGGTATGCAACCATCGACGAAGCGCCTGGCCATGAATGGTTCGACCTGGAACTCGGCATCGTGGTCGATGGCCAGCGCCACAGCCTGCTGCCGATCGTGTTGCACCTGCTGCGCAGCAGCCCGGAGCTGCTACGCCCTAGCGAACTGGCCCGGCGCAGCGATGATGAACACCTGCTGATCGACCTCAATCGCGGCCGTCTCGATGCCCCGGCTTTGCGCGTCGCCCTGCCCTATGGCCGCATCAAGGCAGTCATGGGCACCCTGGGCGAGCTCTACTTGCACGAGGACACGGCAGGCCCGTCCCTGCGCATGGAGCGCGCCGACGCCGCGCGCCTGAACGAAATAGAAGGCCTGCCCCTGCACTGGGAAGGTGGCGAGCACGTACGCGATCTGGGCCGGCGCCTGCGCGATGCCCGGGACCTGCAGGTAGAACCGCCCACAGGGCTGCAGGCCAGCTTGCGCCCCTATCAGCAGCAAGGCTTGAACTGGCTGCAGGCCCTGCGCGAGATGGGTACCGGCGGTATCCTCGGCGACGACATGGGCCTGGGCAAGACCCTGCAGGCCTTGGCCCATCTGCTGCTGGAGAAACAGTCCGGGCGCCTGAATGCACCGGCCCTGGCAGTCATGCCGACCAGCCTCATACCCAACTGGCTGGACGAAGCCCAGCGCTTCGCCCCCGACCTGCGCGTCCTGGCACTGCATGGGCCGGGGCGCAGCAAGCACTTCACCAAACTCCATGAGTACGATCTGGTCCTGACCACTTACGCCTTGATGCCACGCGACCTGGAACAGCTGCGCCCCCAGGCCTGGCACGTGCTGATACTGGACGAGGCGCAAAACATCAAGAGCAGCAGCAGCAAGGCTGCCCTCGCCGTCTGCGAGCTACAGGCCGGGCAGCGCCTATGCCTGACCGGCACGCCAATGGAAAACAACCTGGGCGAACTGTGGTCGATCTTCCACTTCCTGATGCCCGGCTGGCTGGGCGACCTGAAGCGCTTCAACCAGGATTACCGCAACCCGATCGAGCGCCACGGTGACAGCGAGCGCATGGCCCACCTGGCCAGCCGCATCCGGCCGTTCCTGCTGCGCCGCACCAAGGAGCAGGTAGCCACAGAACTGCCGGCCAAGACCGAGATGGTGCACTGGGTCGAGCTCAGTGATGCCCAGCGCGATACGTACGAAGCCGTGCGAGTGGCCATGGACCAGAAAGTCCGCGACGAAATCGCCCGCAATGGCGCCGCACGCAGCCAGATCGTGATCCTCGATGCGTTGCTCAAGCTGCGCCAGGTGTGCTGTGACCTGCGCCTGGTCAAGGGGGTAGAAAGCAAAGGCAACCAGGCCGATAAGGGCAAGCTGGGTGCGCTGCTGGAGATGCTCGAAGAACTGCTCAGCGAAGGGCGCCGGGTGTTGTTGTTCTCACAGTTCACCTCGATGCTGGCGCTGATCGAGCAGGAGCTTGAGAAGCGCAAAATCCGTTACAGCTTGCTGACCGGTGATACTCGCGACCGTCGCGCGCCAGTGCAGCAGTTCCAGCAAGGTGAAAGCGAAGTGTTCCTGATCAGCCTCAAGGCAGGGGGCGTAGGCTTGAACCTGACGGCGGCGGACACCGTGATCCACTTCGACCCCTGGTGGAACCCGGCCAGCGAAAACCAAGCTACCGACCGTGCCTACCGCATCGGCCAGGACAAGCCGGTGTTCGTGTTCAAGCTGATTACCCGGGGTACGGTGGAAGAGAAGATCCAGTTGTTGCAGCAGGAAAAGGCTGCATTGGCGGCCAGCCTGCTGGACGGCGGGCAGGCTGGGCAATGGCGGCTTGGCGATGAAGAAATCGAGGCCCTGTTTGCGCCATTGCCCGGTAAGCGCGGGCGGTAGGCCAAAGGGGGATACAGCGTAGGAGCGGGTTCACCCGCGAATGGGCCGGGCCTGCTGGCCAATCTCCACCTGCCGCTCACCGTTGCCGCCGCTACCGTATTCGCGGGTAAACCCGCTCCTACAACGCAATTGGTGGTGGGCACACATCGGAGGTTGGACGCAGGCCGTCGTAGGAGCGGGTTTACCCGCGAAAGGGCCGGGCCTGCTGGCCAATCTCCACCCGCCGTTCACCGTTGCCGCCGCTACCGTATTCGCAGGTAAACCCGACTTGTGGGAACGAACAGGCCAGCGCAGTCAATCGACCAGCTGAGCTTCCTTCAACGCCCCCAACGCCTCCAGCCAGCGCGGCTGCTGGCGATAATCGGTCCGCGCAAACCCTTGCCCACGCATCCGGGCAATCCGCGGCGATGGCTTGACCTTCATGCGCTGCGCCGCACTCAGCGCCAGCTCCGCCGCCGCCCGGTCATTGCACACCAGGCCCATATCACAACCGGCGCTCAGCGCCGCCTCGATACGGCTGGCCGCGTCGCCCACCACATGCGCACCGGCCATCGACAGGTCATCACTGAAAATCACCCCATCAAAGCCCAGCTCGCCACGCAGGATGTCCTGCAACCAACGCCGCGAGAAGCCAGCGGACTGGTTGTCAACCTGCGGGTAGATGACATGCGCCGGCATCACTGCCGCCAGCTGCCCACTCAGGCGGGTAAACGGCACCAGGTCGGCCTGGCGCAGTTGTTCCAGGCTGCGCTCATCGGTGGGGATGGCCACGTGCGAATCGGCTTCGGCCCAGCCATGCCCCGGGAAATGCTTGCCACACGCGGCCATACCTGCCGCATTCATGCCTCGGATGAACGCGCCGGCCAGTCGCGTTGCACGCAGCGGGTCACCCTCGAAGGCGCGGCTGCCCACCACGGCGCTACGCTGGTGGTCCAGGTCGAGCACCGGAGCGAAGCTGAGGTCCAGGCCAACTGCCAGTACCTCGGTCGCCATCAGCCAGCCGCACTGTTCAGCCAGGTATTCAGCATTGTCGTTATCGGCCAGCGCACGCATGGCCGGCAGGCGCACAAAGCCCTGGCGCAGACGCTGTACGCGACCACCTTCCTGATCCACTGCCAGGATCAGCTCGGGGCGAATGGCGCGGATGGACGCGCACAGTTCGCGCACCTGGCGCGGGCTGTCGATATTGCGGGCGAAGATGATCAGGCCAGCCACTTCCGGCTGGCGAAGCAGTTGACGGTCTTCGGCGGTCAGCCATTTACCGGCGATATCCACCATCAGGGAGCCTTGCAGGCTGACAGTCATGGGTAATCCTTCATTGAAGACAGAGAGAAGCCCACCGGGGGGCAGCAGACACCGGCAGACACGCGCTGTTGGCCACAGGCGAAGCCATAAAGGCGCTGGTCAGCAAGGGAAATGTGAAGTAGATCGAGATAGGGCATGGGCGCTAGCTTAGCGGAAGCGCCCCGCCACGCCCAGCCTTCAGGCCTTGGCGGTAGCCGAACTGGTCTTGGTTCGCGGACGCAGCTGCGCAGTGGCCATCGCCTCGTCGGTCACACCGCTGTCAGCGCGCATGCCTGCCGCCAGGAACGGCACCATCAGGCGCATCACCTGCTCGATCGAGGTATTGATGCCGAAGTCAGTCTCGGCAATCGCCCGCAAGGCCTTGATACCGGACATGCTGAAGGCCGCGGCACCCAGCATGAAGTGCACACGCCAGAACAGTTCCAGTGGCGGAATGCGTGGCGCAGCCTCGTTCACCAGCAGCATGTAGCGGCGGAACACCTTGCCGTACATGTCTTCCAGATAGCGCCGCAGGTGACCCTGGCTCTGGCTGAACGCCAGACCCAGCAGGCGCATGAAGATCGACAGGTCGTTGTTGCTACGCGGCTGCACGGCCAGCGCCTGCTCTACGAGCATTTCCAGCAGTTCTTCAAGGCTGGGCTTTTGCTCCGGCTTGGCCTGACGGCGCTCCAGCTCACGCTCGAGACTGGCGCAGAATGGGCCGAGGAAACGCGAAAAAACAGCCTGGATCAGCGCCTTCTTGGAGCCGAAATGATAGTTGACTGCCGCCAGGTTGACCCCGGCCTTGCTGGTAATCAGCCGCAACGAGGTTTCGGCGAACCCCCTTTCCGCGAACAGCTGCTCGGCAGCATCGAGAATGCGTTCAACGGTTTCCGATTGGGCCATGACTACTCCGACTACTCCGCCAGACAAACAGGTGTTTGAAACATACGTTTCAGCCCTGCTTCTGTCAAGGCTCGGTGACTGGGCGGTCGCCATTTAAAAGCGCCAGCCGGCCCACTGCAAGCGCCACCTCTTCTGTTTATTGCGGCTTTTGGCTTGCAGCGCACTCAGTACTGTATATAATCCCAGTCACTGTACAAAAAGACAGAGCGCTTACCATGTTGAAACTGACGCCACGCCAAGCCGAAATTCTCGCGTTCATCAAGCGCTGCCTGGAAGACAACGGCTTCCCGCCTACCCGCGCCGAGATTGCTCAGGAGCTGGGCTTCAAGTCGCCCAATGCCGCCGAGGAGCACCTCAAGGCCCTTGCCCGCAAGGGCGCGATCGAAATGACGCCGGGCGCTTCCCGCGGCATCCGCATCCCTGGCCTGGAAGCCAAGGCCGAAGAAACCGGCCTGCCCATCATCGGCCGGGTCGCTGCCGGTGCGCCGATTCTTGCCGAACAGCACATCGAGCAATCCTGCAACATCAACCCTGCCTTCTTCCACCCCCAAGCCGACTATTTGCTGCGCGTACACGGCATGAGCATGAAGGACGTCGGCATCTTCGACGGTGACCTGCTGGCGGTGCACACCTGCCGTGAAGCCCGTAACGGCCAGATCGTGGTGGCGCGCATCGGCGACGAAGTTACCGTCAAGCGCTTCAAGCGTGAAGGCAGCAAAGTCTGGCTGCTTGCCGAAAACCCCGAATTCGCCCCCATCGAAGTCGACCTGAAAGAACAGGAGCTGGTGATCGAGGGCTTGAGCGTCGGCGTCATTCGCCGCTGATCCAGGAGGCGTCATGCAGCAGTTCATTCACGCACCCGAGCAAGTCCAGTTGCCCCTGTTCGAAGCATTCCTCGCCCAGCCCGTGCTGCCAGGCCTGAAAGCCAGGGAACCGGCGCGCAAGAGCAGCCAGCCCGAGCTGTTCAGCGAACTGTCGCTGCGCGGCGCCCCTGGCCACTGCCAAAGCCTGCTGGCGCCCGTGCTGCGCGAGCTGAGCGAAGAGGACGAGGCCCGCTGGCTGACCCTGATCGCCCCACCGCCAAGCCTGACCCAGGCCTGGCTGCGCGATGCCGGGCTCAACCGTGAACGTATTCTGCTGCTGCAACCCCGCAGCAATCAAAGCGCGCTGCAGCTGGCCTGTGAGGCTTTGCGCCTGGGCCTCAGCCACACCGTGGTGAGCTGGCTGGGCAACGTCAATGCCACTGCACGCCAGCAACTGCTAGGTGCAGCCAGTGCCGGAAACGCACAAAGCCTGAACATCCGCCTCGGCTGATGTTCAGGCTTTGCCTGTCACTTCAAATAGCCTGATACGCTGCCGCACACTCAGTGCAGCACACGCGGCCCTTCATCACGCTCGAGCTCGCCATCCATCAGGCGACCGGCCATCTGCACGCCCACACTGAGCATGGCCTTGGCCACTTCCACATGCTGACCCTGCAGGAACACCTTGGCGTCTTCCGAGAAATCCAGGGTTACCAGAGAGCCCTCATCCTCGGCGCGACGAAGTTCGATGCGGCCATCAGGCAACTCGACAATTTCCAGAAAAGACGTAGACATAAATGGCAGTTCTCCGCGAAAGGCGATTATTGTACCAGCCGTTGCGGCTATCAGCACTCACTCAACGCGTCGCGGAAACGTCTCACCAAACTTTTGAGGTCGTTGCGCCAGCTTTCCAGCTCGGCACGCGACAGCGCTGGATGCTCAGGCTCATCAAGATTGACGGCTTGAATCAGAGGCTGGGTAACGTCGGTTTTCGGCGCTTTTCTGGCGACCGGTGGTCGGAACAAATCGGCATAAGCACCGAGCATTTGCGCCAGCCAGGTTTCGCGTTGGCGAGCCAGCTCCAGCAACTCGGCCACTTCCGGGATGGCGATACCGTTCAGGGCATCGTCGGCCAGGGCTTGCTCCACCGTTGCGACGACCGGCAGGCGATAGAAGCCCCCGATTTCATGGCACAGCCCCAACAGAGCGCCATACAGGTGGAACAGCGCCGACTCGCGCTCAGCCTGGACCAGGCCTTGGGCATTCATGGCCTGGCTTTGTTCAGCCTTGGCCATGGACTCGAGGGCGAGGCCGGCGAAGAACAGTTTCTGGTTGGTGCGGGTGTAGAGTTCCTGGGCCATTTCAGTGCCCTCCCATAAGGCTACAAGGCGGATATCTGCATCATAAATGATTGGGGCCGCTTTGCGCCCCTTCGCGGGCTTGCCCGCTCCCACCAGTACAGCGCCACATTCAAGGGCGGCGCGATACCTGTGGGAGCGGGCAAGCCCGCGAAGGGGCGCAAAGCGGCCCCAAATCACAGCACCGATGGATCAGCGCTTGTCTTCAACCTTCCAGGCATTGCCGTCGTAAAACGCCTTCCAACCGGTCGGCTTGCCATCGACCTCGGACTGCACGTACTGCTCCTTGGTCTTGCGGCTGTAACGAATCACCGCCGGGCGGCCATCCGGGTCTTTCTGCGGCGCATCGCACAGGAAGTGGTACTTCGGGTCAATCTCATGCTTGTGCGGCACAATCTCCAGCACCAGCGGCGCACGGGTTTCGCGGTTCTTGGGGAACTGGCTGGCAGCCAGGAACAACCCAGAAGCACCGTCGCGCAGCACGTAGGTATCATCAACCTTCTCGCACTTGAGCTCCGGCATGTCCACCTTGTCCATCTTCGGTGGCGCCGCCTCGCCGCTCTTGAGCAGCTTGCGGGTGTTCTTGCATGCCGGGTTGGTGCAGCCGAAGAACTTGCCGAAACGGCCGGTCTTCAATTGCATCTCGCTACCGCACTTGTCGCACTCCAGGCTCGGCCCTTCGTAACCCTTGATACGGTAGTTGCCTTCTTCGATCTCGTAACCGACACAATCCGGGTTGTTACCGCAGATATGCAGCTTGTGCTTCTCGTCCAGCAGGTAGGCGTCCATCGCGGTGGCGCAGATCGGGCAACGGTGCTTGCCCAGCAGTACGCGCGACTCCGACTCGCCCTCGTCGTCAGCGGCAATCTCGTCGCCCGGCACCAGGTTGACGGTAGCCTTGCAGCGCTCTTTCGGCGGCAGGCTGTAGCCAGAGCAGCCCAGGAACACACCCGTAGAAGCGGTGCGAATCATCATCGGCCGACCACATTCCTTGCATGGAATGTTGGTCATGGTCGGCTGGTTGGCGCGCATGCCGTCTTCATTGGACTCGGCAGTCTGCAGCTTTTTGCTGAAATCGCCGTAGAACTCGTCGAGCACGTTCTTCCAGTCACGCTCGCCCTGGGCCACGTCGTCGAGGTTCTCTTCCATGTCGGCGGTAAAGCCGTAATCCATCAGGTTGGAGAAGCTCTCCGACAAGCGCTCGGTGACGATATCGCCCATCTTCTCGGAGTAGAAGCGGCGGTTGTGCAGCGTCACATAGCCACGGTCCTGGATGGTGGAAATGATCGCCGCGTAGGTCGATGGGCGGCCAATGCCGCGCTTTTCCATTTCCTTGACCAGGCTGGCTTCGGTAAAGCGTGCAGGCGGCTTGGTAAAGTGCTGGCTCGGGTCGATCTGGATCAGTTTCAGCGCTTCACCCTGAACCATCTCTGGCAGCACGTCGTCTTCGCCCGGCTTGCTCTGCTGTGGCAGCACACGGGTGTAGCCGTCGAACTTGAGGATGCGGCCCTTGGCACGCAGCTCGAAATCGCCGGCAGCGACGGTAACGCTGGTGGACAGGTACTGCGCTGGCGGCATCTGGCACGCCAGGAACTGGCGCCAGATCAGCTCGTACAGGCGCTCGGCGTCACGCTCCATGCCGCTGAGCTTGGTCGGGTGGGTATTCACGTCAGAAGGCCGAATCGCTTCGTGCGCCTCCTGGGCGCCCTCCTTGCTGCCGTAAACCAGTGGCGCCTCCGGCAGGTACTGCTTGCCGAACTCCCGTTCGATGTAGCTGCGCGCCATATCCAGGGCGTCAGCCGACAGGTTGGTCGAGTCGGTACGCATGTAGGTGATGTAACCGGCTTCGTACAAGCGCTGGGCCATCATCATGGTTTTCTTCACGCCAAAGCCCAGGCGGTTACTGGCCGCTTGCTGCAAGGTGGACGTAATGAACGGTGCCGATGGCTTGCTGCTGGTCGGGCGGTCTTCGCGCTTGACCACGCTGTAGCTGGAAGCCTTGAGCTTTTCCAGTGCAGCCATGGCCTGAGCTTCGTTCAGCGGCTTGAAGGCCTCACCCTTCTCGCGCGCCACCTCGAAACGCACCTTGGCGTTCTTGGCGGTGCCGAGGTCGGCGTGGATCTCCCAGTACTCTTCCGGGATGAAGGCGCGGATCTCACGCTCACGCTCAACCACCAGCTTCACGGCCACCGACTGTACACGGCCAGCGGACAGGCCACGGGCAATCTTGGCCCACAGCAGCGGCGAAACCATGTAACCGACCACGCGGTCGAGGAAACGCCGCGCCTGCTGGGCGTTGACCCGGTCGATGTCCAGCTCGCCTGGCTGCGAGAAGGCTTCCTGAATGGCCTTCTTGGTAATTTCGTTGAACACCACGCGCTTGTAGCGGGTGTCGTCACCCCCGATGGCCTCGCGCAGGTGCCAGGCAATGGCTTCCCCTTCGCGGTCCAAGTCGGTTGCGAGGTAGATGGTGTCGGCATCCTTGGCCAGGCGGCGCAGCTCTTCGATCACCTTTTCCTTGCCAGGCAGGATCTCGTACTTGGCCTTCCAGCCATGGTCGGGGTCGACGCCCATGCGTGCCACCAGCTGGCGGCGGGCCTTCTCTTTCGGCGAAAGCGCCGGCGCCTCACCCGCAGCCTTGCCACGCTTGGCGGCCGGCTCTTTGCTCGCGCTGGCCGAACCGCTGGTGGGGAGGTCTCGGATATGGCCGATACTCGACTTCACCACGTACTGGTTGCCCAGGTACTTGTTGATGGTCTTGGCCTTGGCCGGGGATTCCACAATGACCAGCGATTTGCCCATGGATCGGAGTATTCCTGAATCTGAAGATAAAAAACGCGCCAAGTGCCAGACGCGGCACCGCTATATATAGTGGCAAAAGTGTGAGGTCAAGCTCGGACGATCACGCGTGCGACTTGCCCAGCAACCCGGGCAGCCCCTCTTCGGCCTTGACCAAAGCAAAGCGTGGCACCTGCTCGCCGTCAAATTCGACGGACTCCTGGAACATCGACAGGGGACGTACCCAGAAGCTGTAATCACCATACAGGCATTGGTAGAACACCATCCACTCTTCGGTTTCGGAGTGCCGCGCAACACTGAAGACACGGTACTCAGGCCCTTTGTAATGCCGGTATACGCCTGGTTGTATCTGCATGTTGCTCACCTCCTGAATAAAACCTGAAAAAACAAAACCGGGGCACTAGGCCCCGGCTGCTGTCCCGCTACGCGATCAGACGCGTTCGAAGACAGTGGTGATACCTTGGCCCAGGCCGACGCACATGGTCGCAACACCCAGCGTACCGCCATTTTGCTTCATGACGTTGAGCAGGGTGCCGGAAATCCGCGCCCCGGAGCAACCGAACGGGTGGCCCAAAGCAATGGCGCCGCCGTGCAGGTTAACCTTCTCATCCATCTTGTCGAGCACTTTCAAGTCTTTCAGCACGGGCAGGGCCTGTGCAGCGAAGGCTTCGTTGAGCTCGATGAAGTCGATATCGGCCATGGTCAAGCCCGCACGCTTGAGGGCTTTCTGGGTCGATGGCACCGGGCCGTAGCCCATGATTGCCGGGTCGACACCGGCCACTGCCATCGAACGGATCACCGCCAATGGCTGGATACCGAGGTCCATGGCACGCTGACCGGACATGACGATCATGCACGAGGCGCCGTCGGTGATCTGCGACGAGGTACCGGCCGTGACCGTACCGCCTTTCGGGTTGAACGCAGGCTTGAGCGATGCCAGGCCTTCGAGGGTGGTTTCCGGGCGAATGGTTTCGTCGAAATCGAACACCTTCAGGAAGCCGTTCTCGTCGTAGCCCTGCATCGGGATGATCTCGTCCTTGAACTTGCCTTCGACCGTGGCCTTGTGGGCCAGCTGGTGCGAACGCAAGCCGAACAGGTCCTGCTGCTCACGGGTGATGCCGTGCATCTTGCCGAGCATTTCTGCAGTCAGGCCCATCATCCCGGAAGCCTTGGCGGCATGCAAGGACAGGTGCGGGTTGGGGTCTACGCCATGCATCATGCTGACGTGGCCCATGTGCTCCACGCCACCGACCACGAACACATCACCGTTACCGGTCATGATCGCCTGGGCGGCCGTGTGCAGCGCGCTCATGGACGAGCCGCACAGGCGGCTGACGGTCTGCGCCGCGGAAGTGTGCGGGATCTGGGTCATCAGCGAGGCCATGCGGGCGATGTTCCAGCCCTGCTCCAGGGTCTGGTTGACGCAGCCCCAGATCACGTCCTCGACTTCTTTCGGGTCAACCTTGCCGTTGCGTTCCAGCAGCTTGCTGATCAGGTGCGCCGACATGTCTTCGGCGCGGGTGTTGCGGTGCATGCCACCCTTGGAGCGGCCCATTGGCGTGCGACCGAAGTCGACAATCACCACGTCTCTTGGATTCAGGCTCATATCAAATCTCTCGCTCTAGCTCGTTGACCGCTCAGTTGAAGAAGCGCTGGCCGTTCTTGGCCATTTCACGCAGCTTGGCGGTCGGGTGGTACAGCGGCCCCAGGTCGGCATACTGATCGGCCAGGGCGACGAATTCGGCCACACCGATCGAGTCGATGTAACGCAGCGCACCACCGCGGAAGGGAGGGAAACCAATGCCGTAGACCAGGCCCATGTCGGCTTCGGCAGCGGTTTCGACGATGCCGTCTTCCAGGCAACGCACGGTCTCCAGGCACAGCGGGACCATCATCCAGTTGATGATGTCTTCGTCAGTGACTTCACGCTGCTCGAACACGATCGGTTTGAGCACGTCGAGCACGGTGGCATCGAAGACCTTCTTCGGCTTGCCGCGCTTGTCGGTTTCGTAGGCGTAGAAGCCCTTACCGTTCTTCTGGCCCAGGCGGTTGGCCTCGTACAACGCGTCGACTGCCGAGCGGCGCTCGTCCTTCATGCGATCCGGGAAGCCTTCGGCCATGACGTCACGGCCGTGGTGGCCGGTGTCGATGCCGACCACGTCCATCAAGTAGGCTGGGCCCATCGGCCAGCCGAACTTCTCCATGACCTTGTCGATGCGCACGAAGTCGACACCGGCGCTGACCAGCTTGGCAAAACCGCCAAAGTACGGGAACAGCACGCGGTTGACCAAAAAGCCCGGGCAGTCGTTGACCACGATCGGGTTCTTGCCCATTTTCTTGGCGTAGGCCACGGTGGTGGCGACCGCCACTTCACTGGACTTCTCACCACGGATCACTTCCACCAGCGGCATCATGTGCACCGGGTTGAAGAAGTGCATGCCGACGAAGTTTTCCGGGCGCTTGAGCGCCTTGGCCAGCAGGTTGATAGAGATGGTAGAGGTGTTGGAAGCGAGGATCGCATCGTCCTTCACCTGGCCTTCCACTTCCGCCAGTACCGCTTGCTTGACCTTCGGGTTCTCGACCACTGCCTCGACGACGATGTCGACATTGGCAAAATCGCCATAGGACAGGGTCGGTCGAATGGCGTTGAGGGCCTCGGCCATCTTGGCTGGGGTCAGGCGGCCCTTCTCGACGCGGTTGCCAAGCAACTTGGAGGCCTCGTTCAGACCCAGCTGAATGGCTTCTTCGCGGATGTCTTTCATCAGGATCGGCGTACCTTTGACCGCCGACTGGTAGGCGATACCGCCGCCCATGATGCCGGCGCCGAGCACGGCGGCCTGCTTCACGTCGTGGGCGATCTCGTCATGCGCCTTGGCCTTGCGCTTGAGTTCCTGATCGTTGAGGAACAAGCCGATCAGGCTCTCGGCGACCGAGGTCTTGGCCAGCTTGGCAAAGCCTGCGGCTTCAACTTCCAGGGCCTTGTCGCGACCGAAGTTGGCGGCTTTCTGGATGCTCTTGATCGCTTCGACCGGGGCCGGGTAGTTCGGGCCGGCCTGGCCAGCGACGAAGCCCTTGGCCGTCTCGAAGGCCATCATCTGCTCGATGGCATTGAGCTTGAGCTTTTCCAGCTTCGGCTGGCGCTTGGCCTTGTAGTCCAGCTCGCCACTGATGGCACGCTTGATCAGGTCGAGGGCACCGGCCAGCAGCAGCTCAGGGGCGACCACCGCGTCGACGGCCCCCACTTTCAGGGCGTCTTCGGCACGGTTTTCCTTGCCGGCGGCGATCCACTCGATGGCGTTGTCCGAGCCGATCAGGCGCGGCAGGCGCACGGTACCGCCAAAGCCCGGGTAGATACCCAGCTTGACTTCCGGCAGGCCGATCCTGGCGCTGGTGGACATGACCCGGTAGTCGGCCGCCAGGCACATTTCCAGGCCGCCGCCCAGCGCGATGCCGTTGATGGCGGCAACGGTCGGCACTTCGAGGTCTTCGAAGGCGTTGAAGATACGATTGGCTTCCAGGTTGCCGGCGACCAGTTCGGCCTCAGGCAGCTTGAAGTTGTCGACGAACTCGGTGATGTCGGCGCCGACGATGAACACGTCCTTGCCACTGCTGACGATCACGCCTTTGACCGAGGCATCGGCCTGGATGGCATCGACGGCCTGGCGCAGCTCGTTCAGGGTAAGGCGGTTGAACTTGTTGACGGACTCACCCTTGAGGTCGAACTTGAGCTCGACGATGCCACTTTCAAGAGCCTTAACCGTGATGGCTTTACCTTCGTAAATCATCAACTGATCTCCACGATATGGAAGCTGAACTGTACACGCCGATCACTGCAGCAGAAGCAGGCCTAAGCTGCCTTGCCCCAGGCACACCCGTCAGCGCGCTAGTCGGAAGTATGGCTTGGCGTCATGACATACAAACGCTCAATTCATACGCCCGTTTGATTTGGGTGTGCACACATTCTCCGAAAAGATGGGCGTTGTCAAATGCTCACGAGCACGGCGAAAACGCGACTTTCCAGTCATTTTCTATCGTCCGGGTACAAAACATGATGACAGTGATCGCCGGTCATTCATGTCAGCGATTGACCACAAGCATTGGCTGACGGCTTTGCGCTTGCGCGGCGAGCCAGTGCGACTACACTGGCACTTGCTTGAATGAATAACCCGGCCTGCCTGGCCTTTTCTGCGCAGCAGAACGCAAAGCGGCGACTTGGCACCCCACCCCTTCAGGGTTATGCCGAGCCGCCGCTTTGTCGTTGCAGAACAGATTGACCAGCCTGGATGCCCCCGTAGGAGCGGGTTTACCCGCGAAGCAGGCACCGCGGAGTTTGGCACCGACTCTGCCGGTGTTCGCAAGTGTCTCCTCGCCTACAGGAGTCGCGCATGGGCGGCGCTCAAGCCAAGGTTTCGAGGGCGTAGGCAACATCCTGCAACACAGCAGTATCGCCACGTTCGGTCCAGTACAGGGCAATCATCCGCGCATCGGCCTCGACCTTGTACACACTCGCCGGCAAGCGCGACAACGCGCCCATGAAGCGTGGGTCTTCGCAGGGCTCGCGCCACTGGTTCCACCACACCCCGGGGCTGACCTGCCAGAAACTGAAGCTGTCCTCATGCCCACGGCGCCGGGCTCTGTGATACTGCGGGCAGGGGCTTGGCGGCTCCTTTTCCAGCCAGTGCGGCCACTGCTGCGGCGCCAGTTGCATGGCCAAACCCATGCGCCGCGCCTCCAGGCGCAACTTCATCTGCTCGCTCTGCTTGCGCGAGCTGCGCAGCCAGGAAAGCGGGCTGAGAATCAGCGCAAGGATTGACACCACCAGCAATACCGTCATATCAGTAGTTCCCATAAAGCGTTGCAAATGAGCTGGTTAGCCATTTTTCACGGTAGACCCGCCCTAAAGCGACCATACTTCTTCTATCGCGATTGTCAGGAGTACCGCTCATGCAATACGAACATTTGTTGGTCGCCGTCGACCTGACCGAAGAATGCGACCCGGTGATCAAGCGCGCCATGGCGCTGGCAGAGCCTTCGAATGCCAAGGTATCCCTGGTGCACATCGTCGAGCCGATGGCCATGGCCTTCGGCGGTGACGTACCGATGGACCTGTCGCAGTTGCAACAGCAGCAGTTCGACCAGGCCAAGGAGCGCATGGACCGCCTGTTCAACAAATACCCGGGAATCAACCGCGGCGACTCGCACCTGACCTATGGCCAGCCTCGCCAGGAAATCCACCAGTTGGCCAAGGACCAGAAGTGCGACCTGATTGTGGTCGGCAGCCATGGCCGTCACGGCCTGGCATTGCTGTTGGGCTCCACGGCCAACGATGTGCTGCACGGTGCGCCGTGTGACGTGCTGGCGGTACGCTTGCTGAAGAAGGATTGACTGGACCTGAACCCGTCTCTTCGCGGGCCAGCCCGCGCCTGCAAGGGTATGGCAATCCCTGCAGGTGCGGCTTTACCCGCGAAGAGGCCGGAACAGGCTAACGCCAATCAGCCTTCCAGCTCAGCCCAGCGCTCCACCAATACATCCAGCTCGCCCTGCAGCTTCTCGATCCGTGCCAGCACCGCCGAAGTTTCTGCAATCGGCCGCTGATAGAAGCCCGCCGCATTCACTTCTTCCTGGGCTTCAGCCATACGCTGCTCCAGCTCATCGATCTGCCCCGGCAGCATCTCCAGCTCACGCTGCAGCTTGTAGCTCAGCTTCTTCTTCGAAGCATCTTCCACCACCGGCGCCGCAACAGGCTCAGGCTTGGCCTCGACCTTCTCCACTACCGCGCTGTTGAGCGCAGACTTACCGCCCTTGCTCTCGGTCACACCCAGCAGCTTCGGCGAGCCGCCCTGGCGAATCCAGTCCTCGTAACCGCCCACATACTCACGCACCTTGCCCTCGCCTTCGAACACCAGGGTGCTGGTCACGACGTTGTCGAGGAAGGCCCGGTCGTGGCTGACCATCAGCACGGTGCCCTTGTAGTTGGACAGCACCTCTTCCAGCAGCTCGAGGGTTTCCACGTCCAGGTCGTTGGTCGGTTCGTCGAGTACCAGCAGGTTGGCCGGCTTGCTGAACAGCTTGGCCAGCAGCAACCGTGCACGCTCACCACCCGACAACGCCTTGACCGGCGTACGCGCGCGCTGGGGGCTGAACAGGAAGTCGCCCAGGTAGCTCAGCACGTGGCGGTTCTGGCCATCGATCTCGATGAAATCACGACCTTCGGCCAGGTTGTCGATTACGGTCTTTTCCAGGTCGAGCTGGTGGCGCATCTGGTCGAAATAGGCCACCTCAAGCTTGGTGCCGCGCTCCACTTTGCCCGCAGTGGGCTCAAGGTCGCCCAGCATCATCTTGAGCAACGTGGTCTTGCCAGTGCCGTTTGCGCCCAGCAGACCGATGCGATCCTGCCGCTGCAGGACCATGGAAAAGTCCTTGACCAGCAGGGGGCCGTCCGCATGATGGAAGCTGACATTTTCCAGCACCATCACCTGCTTGCCGGATTTGTCCGCGGCTTCGATCTGGATGTTGGCCTTGCCCTGTCGTTCACGGCGCTCGCCACGCTCCACACGCAGGGCCTTCAGTGCACGCACGCGGCCTTCGTTGCGGGTACGGCGGGCCTTGATACCCTGGCGGATCCACACTTCTTCCTGGGCCAGGCGCTTGTCGAACAGCGCGTTGGCGGTTTCTTCGGCGGCCAGTGCGGCCTCCTTGTGCACCAGGAAGCTGGCGTAGTCACCGTTCCAGTCGATCAGGCCGCCGCGGTCCAGTTCGAGGATACGGGTGGCCAGGTTCTGCAGGAACGAACGGTCGTGGGTGATGAACAATACCGCGCCGTTGAAGCCACGCAGGGCCTCTTCGAGCCAGGCAATGGCACCGATGTCCAGGTGGTTGGTCGGTTCGTCGAGCAGCAGCAGGTCGGGCTCGGACACCAGCGCCTGGGCCAGCAGTACGCGGCGGCGCCAGCCACCGGACAGCTCGGCCAGGGTCTTGTCGGCCGGCAGCTGCAGGCGGCTGAGTGTGCTTTCCACCACCTGTTGCAGGCGCCAGCCGTCGCGGGCCTCCAGCTCGTGCTGGACGTGCATGAGTTTTTCCAGGTCTTCATCGCCCTGGATGTTCATGCTCAGGTGGTGGAACTGCGCCAGCAATTCGCCCACGCCGTCCAGACCAGCGGCTACCACGTCGAACACCGTGCGCTCGTCGGCCACCGGCAGTTCCTGTGGCAACTCACCGATCTTCAGGCCAGGCGCACGCCAGATTTCACCGTCGTCGCCCTTCTGCTCGCCCTTGACCAGGCGCAGCATGCTCGACTTGCCGGTGCCGTTGCGGCCGATGATGCACACCCGCTCGCCACGAGCGATCTGCCAGGACACTTTGTCCAGCAGCGGCATGGCGCCGAATGCGAGGGACACATCGCTGAATTTGAGCAGGGTCATGTTCGTCTCCATAAATCGGGCGCGCATTCTACCTGACTTGGCCTTCGACGGCATCCGCCAGGCCAACCGGTGAGCACCTGGTGACATCTGGTCGAACTTAATATCCCGATACAAGCACAGTGCTTTCACCCACTGCCGGCAAACAGCTAAGCTAAGGCAATAGCTTTCAATAGTGCTGGCTCCGCCGACACTTCCCATGGTTCAACTGCCCGGACGTATCATGCGCAGCCGCCTGTTACATATCGCATCCTGCCTGCTGCTTACCGCTGCCACCTGCGCAGCGCAGGCCACCGACCTGACCCTGCAACGCCAGTACTATGACGAGGCCAAGCGAGCGCTGGCCAAAGGCGACAAAGGCCCGTACCTGCGCTATGCCCAGGCCTTGAGCGACTACCCGCTGACGCCCTACCTGGTCTACGACGAACTCACCGCCCGCCTGAAGAGTGCCAGCAACCAGGAAATCGAAGGTTTCCTTGCCAAGCATGGCGACCTGCCCCAGGCCAACTGGATGAAACTGCGCTGGTTGCGCTGGCTGGCAGAACGCGGCGAGTGGGATACCTTCGTCAAGTACTACGACCCCAAGCTCAACTTCACCGAACTGGACTGCCTCAACGGCCAATACCAGCTCAGCCACGGCCTGCGCGCCGAAGGTTACGCCACCGCCGACAAGCTGTGGAGCGTCGGCAAATCGCAACCTGCCGCCTGCGACACACTGTTCGGCATGTGGGCAGCCGAAGGCCAACTGACCGAGGCCAAGCGCTGGGAACGCACCAAGCTGGCCGCCCAGGCGCGCAACTACGGCCTGGCCAACACCCTGGTCAAGACCCTGACCACCCTCGGCCCGCAGGGGCGCCTGCTGATCGACGTCGCGCAGAAGCCCGAGCTGCTCAACCAGCCGTCGCGCTTTACCCCGGTCAACGAGGCCATGTCCGACGTGGTCAGCCTCGGCCTTCGTCGCCTGGCCCGGCAGGACCCGGAGCGGGCCATGGCGCTGCTCGACGATTACGCCCAGCGCATGCACTTCTCGCGTGACGAAAAGGTGGCCATCGCCCGCGAAATCGGCCTGACCCTCGCACGCCGCTACGACCCACGTGCGCTCGACCTGATGACCCGCTATGACCCCGAGCTGCGTGACAACACTGTCAGCGAATGGCGCCTTCGCCTGCTGCTGCGCCTGGGCCGCTGGGAGGACGCCTACGAGCTGACCAAACGCCTTCCCCAGGACCTGGCCAGCACCAGCCGCTGGAAGTACTGGCAGGCTCGCAGCCTGGAGCTGGCACAGCCAAACAACCCGCAGATCCCGCTGCTTTACAAGACCGCAGCGCGTGAGCGTGACTTCTATGGCTTCCTCGCCGCCGATCGGGCACAGACACCCTACCAGCTGAACAACAAGCCGCTGCTGCTGAGCCCACAACTGGTCAAGAAGGTCCGCAACACGCCCGGCATCCAGCGCGCACTGGAATTCCACGCCCGCGGCCAGATCGTCGACGGCCGCCGTGAGTGGTACCACGTCAGCCGCCACTTCACCCGTGACGAAATGGTTGCGCAGGCACGCCTGGGTTATGAGCTGCGCTGGTACTTCCCAGCCATCCGCACCATCAGCCAGGCCCAGTACTGGGACGACCTGGACATCCGCTTTCCCATGGCCCACCGCGACACGCTGGTGCGTGAAGCCAAGGTTCGCGGCCTGCATTCGAGCTGGGTATTCGCCATCACTCGCCAGGAAAGCGCCTTTATGGAGGACGCACGCTCACCCGTGGGCGCCAGCGGCTTGATGCAACTGATGCCGGCCACGGCCAAAGAAACCGCACGCAAGTTCAGCATCCCGCTGGCCTCACCGGCGCAAGTGCTGAACCCGGACAAGAACATCCAGCTGGGTGCGGCCTACCTGAGCCAGGTACACAGCCAGTTCAACGGCAACCGGGTGCTGGCTTCGGCAGCCTACAACGCCGGCCCCGGGCGCGTGCGACAGTGGCTCAAAGGGGCCAAGCACCTGAGCTTCGATGTGTGGGTGGAGTCGATCCCGTTCGACGAAACACGCCAGTATGTTCAGAACGTGCTGTCGTATTCGGTGATCTACGGGCAGAAGCTGAATTCACCGCAGCCACTGGTGGATTGGCATGAACGGTATTTCGATGACATGTGATTGCTGTTGAGCCTGTACCGGCCTCTTCGCGGGTGAACCCGCGCCTACAAGGGTTACGCGGTCGTTGTAGGAGCGGGTTCACCCGCGAAGAGGCCGGCACAGGCAACACACCTATTCCAGGATTTCTACTTCCATCCCCACCTCCAGCCACCCACTGCCATCCACAGCCAGGTTCTGGCCGAACAGTACGTCGCCTTCTTTTTCGCGGAAAGTCTTCAGCGTAGCCATCGGCTCACGGTCAGCGCTGCGCTCCCCGGTAGCCGGATCGATGGTCGTGAAGATGCACCGCACACTGGGCTTGAGCACGCGAAACACCAAGCTGCCGATACGAATCCGCTTCCAGGCATCCTCGGCAAACGGCTCCGCACCCTGCACCACCAGGTTGGGCCGAAAGCGCCGCATCGACATGGGCCGGCCAATACGCCGGTTAAGCTCGTCCAGCGAGCCCTGCCCAATCAGCAGCAAGGGGAAGCCATCCGGAAACGCCGCACGGTCACTGTTGAAGCCGTAACCATTGGGCAGGTAACGCGCACGCTGCTCCGGGCAATGCACCAGGCGTACGGCTTTGCCCAGCAACTCACTCAACCAGGCCGCTGCGGCATCGCCAGCGTCCGGCACACGCAGGGTATCGCGCCAGATCGTCACGCCGCGAAGGGCGTCATCGGCAGGCGGTACAGGCACCCGCAACGGCGCCTGTCCAGGGGCTTGCAGCAGCAACTGGCCGCTGTCGTCATCGCTCGCGTCGATCTGGCCAAGTTGTGGCCAGGCACGCTGGGTCAGGAAGCGTCCGTTTTCTTCCTCGACCACCATCCAGCGCCGGTCGCCTTGCAACCCCAGCAACCCCACCGGTGATGCCTTCAGGCTTTGCGCCTGCCCCGACTTCACCGGGTATCGATACAACTCACTGAGAAACATCCCTGCTGCCTCGCTTCATGCCAAAAGCCAAGCTTATACCTGGCCGGCACAACGTTCACGCGGCGGTGGTATCCAGCAGCAGGCGCTGCTTGACCACATCGACCAGGCGATCAGGCTGGAACTTGGAAAGGAAGTTGTCACAGCCCACCTTCTTCACCATGGACTCGTTGAAACTGCCCGACAGCGAAGTGTGCAGCACCACATAGAGCTGGCGCAGACGGGCATCGCTGCGGATCTCGGTGGTCAGCCGATAGCCGTCCATTTCCGGCATTTCTGCATCGGTGAACACCATCAGCAGCTTTTCGCACACGTCCTCGCCGGCGTCGGCCCAGCCCTTGAGCATGCGCAGCGCCTTCAGGCCATCACTGGCCACGTGCAGCTTCATGCCCAACTGAGACAGGGTATCGCGCAATTGCGCCAAGGCCACACTGGAGTCGTCCACCAGCAGCACTTCGCGGCCGCGGGCCCGGGCCAGCACTGGGTCGGCGAGCTTGTCGCCAGAAACCCGGGCGTTGTAGGGCACGATTTCGGCCAGCACCTTTTCCACGTCGATCACTTCCACCAGCTTCTCATCAACCTTGGTGATGGCAGTCAGGTAGTGCTGGCGACCGGCACTGGAAGGCGGCGGCATGATCGACTCCCAGTTCATGTTGACGATGCGGTCGACACCGCCCACCAGGAAGGCCTGCACCGAGCGGTTGTATTCGGTGACGATGATGGTGCTGTCCGGCCCCGGCTGTAGCGGGCGCATACCGATCGCCTGAGACAGGTCGATCACCGGCAGGGTCTGCCCACGCAGGTTGACCACACCACAGACATAGGCGTGGCGCTGGGGCATCAGGGTCAGCTTGGGCAGTTGCAGTACTTCCTGCACCTTGAACACGTTGATCGCGAACAGCTGGCGACCGGCCAGACGAAACATCAGAATTTCCAGGCGGTTCTCACCCACCAGTTGCGTGCGTTGGTCTACCGTGTCGAGAATGCCAGCCATTGGAAAGCCCCCAGGCTTGAGTCTTAAAAGGTGAAATCATCTACCCTGTATCGGCGGCTTCACGCACACCTTGACCCCTGCGGGAAAATGCCGCGCAGATAATTGATATCACTTTACCATCATGCTTTACT
Source organism: Pseudomonas sp. KCJK9058 (assembly GCF_046230975.1). Lineage (NCBI taxonomy): Bacteria > Pseudomonadati > Pseudomonadota > Gammaproteobacteria > Pseudomonadales > Pseudomonadaceae > Pseudomonas > Pseudomonas sp. KCJK9058. The sequence continues at coordinate 60,926 of NZ_JBJJLR010000015.1, read as the reverse complement.
GCCGACACGCCAGGGCAAATCAGGGGCACGACAAAAGTTCCCTACCCTAGCCCTTGATCAGGGAAACCCTTAGCGGCAATCGGGTGCAACCTGATGTTCGCGATATCCTTTAGCCATTAATGTGACGCCATTCTCATTGCATGAATGGAGTCAGGCTTTTGCTAGCTATCGTTTCGGCGTGCCCGCCCCCTGCGCCTACCCCACGCGCGGGGACTTGATGATGGACACTGCCTTATCGTTCGATGACGCCCTGCAGGGCTTCCTGCTGGATGCCCAGGTACTGCTGACCCAGGCCCAGGAATGCCTGCAGCATCTGGAGCTTATAGACAATGACCCGGATGCCTGCAGTTGCCTGAACAACACCCTCGACACTATCGCCCGTCAAGCTACGCGCCTGGGCCTGCGTGAAGTTGCCCACTACACCACCGCCCTGCAACAGTTGCTCGCCCCGGCCTGTCACGGTGGTTGCCTGCAGCGTGAAGCCCTACCCGCCATAGGGGCATGCCTGACCTTGCTGGCCTGGCAGTTGGAGCTGGTCGATAGCCGTACAGGGCGGCTGAACCTGGACATCGGCGAGCAACTGGTGCTGCTGGGTGAATTGGCCAAAGTCGTACAAGCACCCTTTGCGCCAGCCTGCGCGTCCTGCGATGAAGAAGGCAGCGCGTGCATTCACCCGCACAGTGACGTGGCAACCGGCAACCGCCCCAGCCGCTCTAATCGCATGCATTAACCTGACGCAAAGTGCAACTAAGCAACTTGATTGAAACCCGACCATGGTCGAACTTGGAAAGTTCACCAGGCTTTCGGTGCATGCCGTTGAATCATTGCCGCGCTAGTTACAGCACAAGTGGGTACAGCGCGATTAAAGGGTGGCACTTTGCTACCCGAAAAGGCCCGACCAGTAGGCGTTTCAACGCGTTACACGGCCGCGACCAATGCAATGCAAAGTGATAATATGCGCCCCCACAAACGCTTGCTGCCGGAACAACGGTGGCAAGAATGCGTGTTCGAAAAAACATCGAAAGTACTGCGCCAAAGCCTCTGACCAGCATTGTGCAAGGCCTCCATCAGCAATACTTCAGTGGCCTCCCTACCTATGTTTCCACGCTTGAAGACTTCTTTGCATTGCTGCTCCCGCGCCGCCGTGCTGCGTTGGGCAACGGTCGGGCTTTGCGTGGCCTCACTGGTTGCCAACATGGCGCTGTACCTGGCCAACCAGACAATCCCGGCCACCCTGCTGGTGCTGCAGTTGGTCGCCACGCTGGGTGCTGTTGTACAACTGGGCCTGAGCGCCAGGTCGATCCACCTGCGCCCGGCCGAGCTGGCCGAGCGCATGCTCAAGGTGCAAGAAGACGAGCGTCAGCATCTGAGCCGGGAACTGCACGACGACATCGGCCAACTGCTCACCGCTGCCAAGCTGCAACTGCAGTGGCTGCAACGGCGCATGCCCGAAGACTTGCAGGGGCACTGCGAGGCCCTGCGCAGCACGCTGGATGACACCCTCGGTAACGTGCGCGATGTTTCCGCGCTGCTCAACCCCCGGCAGTTGGCCAGCCTTGGCCTGGAGGCCAGCCTGCGCGCGCACCTGGTACGCACCCTGGCCAGCAGCGGCGTGCACTGGAGCCTGGCGTGCAACCAGCGCCTGGGCGGCATCGACGAAGCCGTGGCCATGGCGGTGTTCCGTATTACCCAGGAGGCAGTGACCAACATGCTGCGCCACGCCCAGGCACACAACCTGGTCATCCGCCTGCAACGCACCCCTGAGGGGCTGGCGTTGTCGATCCACGACGATGGTCGTGGTTTCGCCCCTGCCCGGCACCCGGCCGAGGCCGGTCAGCGCGGCTTGGCCGGCATGCAGGAGCGGGTAATCGCGCTGCAGGGCAGCCTCGACATCACCAGTCAGCCTGGCCGAGGCACACAGATCGAAGCGATGTTCCCGTGGTCCCCGCGCACTCAGCAACGCGCCAGGAGTATTACCAACCATGACCTGTAGACTACTGCTGGTAGATGACCACTCGCTGATCCGCGCCGGGGTGCGTGCACTGGTCTGCGATATCCCCGGCTATGACGTGGTCGGCGAAGCCGACGACGGCAGCCAGCTACTCGACCAGGTACGCACACTGGCGCCCGACATCATCTTGCTGGACATCTCCATGCGTTCGACCAGCGGCCTGGACGCCCTCACCCAACTGCGGGCCAGCGGCAGTACCTGCAAAGTGCTGATCCTGTCCATGCACACCGACCCGGACCTGATCATGCGGGCCTTGGAAAGCGGTGCCCACGGCTACCTGCTCAAGGACACCAGCGCCACCGAGCTGGAACAGGCGCTGGGTGCCGTACGCCACGGTGAGCGCTACCTCAGCCCGGCCATCGCCCACACCGTCATCAACCAGGCGCTGCGGCACACCAAACTAGGCAAGCAAAGCGCTGGCGAACGGCATAATCTGACTTCACGGCAGCTTGAGATCCTCCGCCTGATCGTGCGCGGCAAGTCCACCCGGGAAATCGCGGCAGGCCTGGGCCTGTCGATCAAGACCGTGGAAACTCACCGCTCGCAAATCATGAAGCGCCTGCAGATTCACGACGTGGCCGGCTTGGTGCTGTTCGCCGTACGCGAAAAAATCATCAGCCTGGATGACTGAGCAACGGTGACCCGGCCGGCAGGTGCAGGTGCAACGCCGCCGGCCTTGCCTGAAAGCGCAGGTTGGCAGCTTGCAACGGCTCGCCATCGAGGTTGATGTCCAACCCTTGCGAACTCTTGATCTCGACCCATGGCAGCCTGGCCCGAACGAACAGGCCGTCACCGCCCAACAGGTCCCGCAGAGCCCCCACCACTTCCTGTGGTGCAGGCAGAATAGCGACGTCAAGCAAACCGTCGTTGACCATGGCTTCGGGGCACAGCACCTGCCCACCCCCAGCCTGTCGGCCATTGCCGATACCCAGCGCCAGCAAATCCCCTTGCCAGTGGAAGCCTGGCCCTTGTAGCTCTACCGAAGCCGCCTGTAGCTCACTGAAGCGGGATAACCCGGTGAACAGGTAGGCGGCAGCGCCCAGCACTTTCTTGAGGTCTTCGGAGGTATTGGCGGTGACCTGGCTGCCAAAGCCACCCGTGGCCATGTTGAGGAACAACTGATCGCCAGCCTGCCCCAAGTCTATTGGTTGTGGCGCGATATTCAGCAAGGCCAGCGCCGACGCTGGCTCCAGGGGGATGCCAGCGGCTTTGGCGAAATCGTTGGCCGTCCCCAATGGCAACAAGGTCAGGCTGGCGTTGGTAGCAGCCAAGCCCATGGCCTCGGCCACATCCCGCAACGTGCCGTCCCCGCCACCGGCGACGATATGGCTGTAACCCGCCGCCAGTGCCTCGGCGACCAGCCGTTGGGCGTCGCCCGCCTCCCAGGTAACCCGTACATCCAGCACCCAGCCGCTATCGCGCAGGTCGCGCACGGCGCTGCGCACGTCTTCGTTCATCGCCTGCTTGCCGTGCAGCACCAACATTGCCTTGCGCCCTTGCATGTGCGCGTCTCCGTAAAGTGGACCACCCCCTATCTCGACCACTGGCCCACCCGGATCGTTGCATGCCCTGGAAAAAACAGTGTGCCGGCGCCAGGCCTGCAACTGGTCACGTCGCCGGTCATTTTTTCCACACCTGACAATCCCGGCTATGCTCAGCAAATACCCCTATTGCCATGGACGCGCCCGGCAGTGGCTCCCCCACTGCTGCCAACGGGCGCGTTTTGCTATCTGCAGCCTTTCGCGAGGACTTCGGGTCATGCGCATTCTCTGGACACTGCCCTACCTGCCTTGGCCGACCACCAGCGGCCACAAGACCCGGCAATACCATCTGCTGCGCGCACTGGCCCAGCGCGGTCATCGGATTACCCTGCTGGTGCAGTCGAAGATCCCTCTCTGCGACGCAGCACGTGAGGCCCTTGAGCCCCTACTCGAACGCCTGATCGTGCTACCCCGCAGGCCGCTGCACAGCCCACTCAACCTGCTGGCTTCACCCATCATCGACTACCCCATGCGGGCAATCATCAATGGCCTGGCGCCTTGCCTGCGGCACCGGTTCGAGCAACTGCTGGACGAACCCTGGGACGTGATCCAGATTGAGCACAGTTACAGCTTCCAGCCGTTCGAAAAAGCCCTGCAGGCTCGCAGGCTGCCCTACATGCTTAGTGAGCACACCCTGGAGTCGGTAATGGGCAGCGCCTGCCACGATCGCCTGCCGCTGTGGCTGCGCCCGCTCAACGCCTTCGACCGCTGGCGCTACCGGCGCTGGGAGCACCGTGTGCTGCGCCAGCCCACCGAACTGGTGGCTGTCAGCGCCCATGATGCCGAGCTGATCGCGCAGATCAGTGGGCGCCCGGTGAATGTGGTGGTTAACGGCGTGGACTGTGATTTCTACCAGCAGGTGCAACCTGCGCTGCACAGCCAGCGTCTGTTGTTCGTCGGCAATTTCGAATATGGCGCCAATCTGGAGGCCATCGAATGGGCTCTGGACGACATCATGCCGAAGGTGTGGATGAGCAACCCGGCGGTGCGCCTGGCGATTGCCGGGCACGCCATGCCGGCCAACTGGAAGCTTCACTGGAACGACCCACGCATTGAATGGTTTGGCTACCGCCCCGACCTGCGTGAACTGCAACGACGTTCAGCCCTGTTCTTTGCCCCCCTGCGCTATGCCGGTGGCTCGAAGGTGAAAATCCTCGAAGCGATGGCCGCCGGCTTACCCGTGATCACCACCGACAAGGGCGTTTCAGGCCTGACCGTGAACAACGGCGAACACTACTTGGGCAGTGACGACGGTGATCAACTGGCATTGCTGATCACCCAGCTGCTCAATCAGCCCTGGCGCATGAGCCAGTTGAGCGCCGCCGGGCGCCAGTTTGCCCGCCAGCGCCACGACTGGAGCGTGGCTGCCCAACAACTGGAGAATGTGCACATACGCCTGACCCAGGCGGCACCGGCCGAGGCCGCGCCGCTGGCCAGTGCCTGGCTGGGCCGCTCAGCCAAGTAGCTCGCTGAAGGGGATGAATGGCACGATGTCGCCCTGCTTCGGCGTGCTGCCTTCACGCACTTCCACCAGGCCCTCCGCCCAGGCTGCGCTGCGCAGCACACCCGAGCTCTGGTTCTTGTAGATGCGCACTCGGCCCTGTTCGATGCGCGCGCGCAGGTATTCGCGACGCGTACCCGGCTTGGGCCAGTCAAACCCTGCCGGCATGTCGAACCGCAACGGCGTGACGTCAATCACACCCTGACGACGCAGCAGGTAGGGCCTGGTCAGCAGACCGAAGGTGACCAAGGTCGAGGCGGGGTTGCCCGGCAAGCCAATCACCGGCACGCCCTGGAAGTGGCCGAAGGTCAGCGGCTTGCCCGGTTTGATCGCCAGCTTCCACAACGCCAGTTCGCCGGCCTCGCGCAGGGCGGCACCGAGGTAGTCGGCCTCGCCCACCGAGACGCCTCCGGTGGACAGAATCAGGTCTACGCCACCCAGTTCAGCCAGGCAGGCGCGAGTGCGGGCCAGGTCATCCGGCAGGATGCCGGCATCGACCACTTCGCAACCCAGCCGCTGCAACCAGCTGACCAGCAGCCTGCGGTTGCTGTTGTAGATCTGCCCAGGCCCGAGCGGCAGGCCTGGCTCGACCAGTTCGTCGCCGGTGGACAGCACCGCCACTTTTACCTTGCGCACCACGTCCAGACGGCCATGCCCCAAGGTCGCCGCCAGGCCCAGTTCGATCGGCCCAAGGCGGGTGCCGGCGCTCATCACCTGCTCGCCCTTGCGGGTCTCCTGACCTTGAGGGCGTATGTTCTGCTCGGTGCGCAACGCTTCGAGAAAGCGCACCCGGCCATCTTCGAGTACTTCGGTGTTTTCCTGCATCTCGACGCAGTCGGCCCCCTCCGGCACAGGCGCGCCGGTGAAGATCCGTGCGCAGGTACCCGGTTGCAGCGGCTGGGGCGCATGGCCGGCGAAAATACGCTGGCTGACCGGCAGCGGCTGGCCCTGCCAATCAGCCAGGCGCAAGGCATAACCGTCCATGGCGCTGTTCGGCCAAGGCGGCAGGTCGAGGGAGGCCACCAGGTCAGTGGCCAGCACGCGGCCTTCGGCTTCGGCCAGCGGCAGGTTTTCGGTCTCGCGGATCGGTGCAGCTTCGGCCAGCGCCAGCAGTTGCTCCAGCGCCTGTTCCACCGGCATCAGCGGCCGGGCCTGGCTGACCTCAGCCACGGCTGTCACAGGCCGCTGCCTGCTTCAGGTGCGCCACGAAGTTGCACGGGCGATGACGGGCATCAAGCTGCTCGGCCAGGATGCCATCCCAACCGGTGCGCACAGCGTTGGTCGAGCCCGGCAGGCAGCACACCAGCGTGCCGTTGGCCAGCCCGGCCAAGGCACGCGACTGCACGGTGGAGGTGCCAATGTCGGCCACGGAAATCTGCCGGAACAACTCACCAAAACCGTCTACTTGCTTGTCCAGCAGGCAGGCCACCGCCTCGGGGGTGCTGTCGCGGCCAGTAAACCCGGTACCGCCAGTAATCAGCACCACTTGCACGCTGTCATCGGCGATCCAGGTGGCAACCTGGGCTCGGATCTTGTACAGGTCATCCTTGAGCAGCACGCGCTCGGCAAGGCGGTGACCGGCGGCGCTCAGGCGGTCGACGAACATCTGGCCAGAGGTGTCGGTGTCGAAGGTACGGGTGTCGCTGACCGTGAGTACGGCGATGCTTAGCGCCACGAAGGGGGTATCTGCCTTGGCTTTCATGGGTGTCCGTCACAACAGGATGAGATGGACGCAGTTATATCACAGCGCACCTTTTCCAGCGTTGCCCCCCTCAGCCTTGCCTTGGGTCAAGAGAACGAATTAATCGCTATGCTGCACTTGGAGTGAACTTGCACTAACGTCCTGCGTCATAAAAGTCATCTAGCACCATCGCACTTGGAGAAACACGATGATCAAACGGACCCTACCCGCCTTCCTGCTTGCCTTGGGTTTGGGCGCCCTTGCTGGCTGCTCGACCCCAACCGTCATTACCCTGAACGATGGCCGGGAGATCCAGGCAACCGACAAACCGTCCTACGACGAAGACTCTGGCTTCTATGAATTCGAGCAACTCGACGGCAAGCGCACGCGCCTGAACAAGGACCAGATCCGCACCGTCAAAGAGCTCTGATCAAGGCCCCGTTCAGGCCATGGCCCTTTAAACAACAAGGGCTTGCGGGCAAAAACGGGATGCAGTAGGATTTTGGTCATCGGAGTGTAGCGCAGCCAGGTAGCGCGTCTCGTTCGGGACGAGAAGGCCGCAGGTTCGAATCCTGTCTCTCCGACCAAATCCTTGTCAAAAAGCCCGCCTTGCGCGGGCTTTTTGTTGTGTGCGAAAAATACGTCAGTGCGCCGCTTCAGCCTCCAGGGGCACATGCAACCCCTGCAGACCGAGTCAGGCGGTCAGCCGGGAGGTGACTTCGCCCAACTGCCCTGACAAACCATGCAGGCGCTGCCCCGCCTGCTCGGTATGCTGCACCGCTTCCTGGTTGGCCGTGGCAATCCGGGTAATTTCGATCAGGTTGCGCGAGATATCTTCGGCCACGCTGGTCTGCTCCTCGGCCGCTGTGGCGATCTGTCGGTTCATGTCGCGGATCGCCTCCACCGCCTGGGTGATACGTTGCAGCATCTGCCCGGCCTGCTCGACCTGCTCAGCCCCTTCCTGGCTACGTTGCTGGCCACTTTCGATGGCCTTGACCGCCTCCACAGCCCCCGACTGTACCGCTTCGATGATCTGGTGAATTTCTGCAATCGACGCTGCCGTGCGCTGGGCCAGGCTGCGCACTTCATCGGCGACCACCGCAAAACCACGCCCGGCTTCGCCCGCACGGGCCGCTTCGATGGCCGCGTTAAGCGCCAGCAGGTTGGTCTGCTCAGCAATGCCGCGGATCACTTCCAGCACTTTGCCTATCCGTGTGCTGTCATGCTCCAGGTCGCGAATTACCGACGCCGTGCCGGCAATTTCGCGGTTGACCAACCCGATGATGTCGATGGTCTGCTGCATCACCTGCTCACCCGCCTGGGCGCTGTGGTCGGCGTCATTGGCCGCGCGGGCAGCCTCGGCGGCGTGGCGAGCGACCTCTTGGGCAGTGGCGGACATTTCGTGCATGGCCGTGGCCACCTGGTCGGTACGCTGGAACTGGTCATGAGTACCGCGGGCCATTTCACCGGCAATACTGCGCAACTGGCCGCTGGCACCTTCCAGCTCCTGAGCGTTGTCCTGCAGCCGGCCGACAGTATCGGCAAGGAAGTCACGCAGGGTGTTGGCCGCCCGCGCCAGGCGCCCCAGCTCATCCTCCCGACGGCTGTCGACCCGGGCAGCAAAGCAGCCCTGGCTGAGCTGCGCGACGTACTCGATCAACTGGCGGATCGGCTCGATCAGGCTACGGTTGACCAGCCACAGGCTGAGCAGCCCCACCAGCACCGCAGAAGCCAGCATCACCAGCAGGCCCAACCATACCGTGCGCTCGGCACTGGCATTGATGCTGGCTGCACGCTGGCGGGCATCGGCGCGCAGTTGCTCGACCAGTTCGCTCATTTGCTCACTGGCGGCACGGTCCACGCCTTTGACCGCCCGGTCGCCCGCTACCGGGTCACCGCCTGCCGCCAGGAAGGCCTGACGGCCTTGCGCATAGGCCTGGCCCAACTGGCGATGGCTGTCGCGCAATTGCTGCAGCGACGGCTTGAGCCTGGCATCGCTGTTGTCGATCAATTGCCCGAGCAGTTGTTGAACTTGCTGTTCTCGGGCCTGGAACTGCTGCCAGTACTTGTCCATTTCCGCAGGCTGGCGGCCGCGCAACAGCACGTTCTTCCATTCCTGCACCTGGATCTTGAACTGCAGGTTGGCTTCGTCAATCAATTGCGAGGCCCGCAGCGGCCCGTCGACCAGCTCGGCGTAGCCCCGCACGCTGGACGACAGGAACTGGAAACACACCAGGGCGATCAGCAGCATCGCCAGCACACTGCCGCCGAGCAGCGAGAGAATTTGCACTCTGAGGGATTTACGCAACATCGAGGGTCTCGGAACCAGAGGGAGTAGGCTGAGGCCGCTGTGCAGCCTCATTACTGGCAGGCCAAAAAAAAGCTGCCATCACGCAATGGCAGCCAGGTCGAGCACTTACGCAACAGTTGAAGCAAATCTTCTCAGGCAATTACTACAGAAATGTTACAAAGCCACGACACGCTAGCCCGTTGTGAACTGCAGCGCTGCCAGCCGCGCATACAGCGGGCTGTCCTCGATCAACTGACGGTGGGTGCCCACCGCCACCAGCCGGCCTTGGTCGATGACCGCGATGCGCTCGGCATGCTGTACCGTGGCCAGGCGATGGGCGATCACCAGCGTGGTACGGCCGGCCATCAGGCTGGGCAGCGCTTGCTGGATCAAGTATTCGCTTTGTGCATCCAGGGCACTGGTGGCTTCGTCCAGCAACAGGATCGGCGCATCGACCAGCAAGGCCCGGGCAATCGCCAGGCGCTGGCGTTGCCCGCCGGAAAGGCCGATGCCGCCCTCCCCCAGTTGTGTCTGGTAGCCTTGGGGCAGTTGCCGGATGAATTCGTCGGCATGGGCGCCGCGGGCTGCTGCTTCGACTTCAGCCAAGGTCGCCTCGGGCCGGCCATAACGAATGTTGGCCTCCACCGTGCCACGGAACAGCGAGGGGTTTTGTGCCACCAAAGCGAACTGCCGGCGTAGCTGGTCGGGATCACATGCGGTAACCGGCTGGCCATCGAGCAGGATGCGCCCTTGTTGGGGGTCGTAAAAGCGCAGCAACAGATCGAACAGGGTCGACTTGCCTGCCCCGGAAGGGCCAACCAGGGCGACGGTCTGCCCGGGTTCGATGGTCAGGCTCAGGCCGTCGACAGCTGCCACCGTGGGCCGTGAAGGGTAAGCGAACACGACCTGTTGCAGTTCGATATGCCCGCTGGCCCGCGGCTGCGGCAGCACCTGAGCCACGTCGGGGGGCAGGATGGCACTTCGCGCTGCCAACAGTTCGGCAATGCGCTCGGCGGCACCCGCGGCCCGTTGCAGTTCGCCGATCACCTCACTGAGGGTACCGAAGGCACTGCCGACGATCAGGCTGTAGAACACGAATGCAGCCAGCTCGCCTGCGGATATACGCCCGGCGATCACATCCATGCCGCCGACCCACAGCATCACCCCCACCGCCCCCAACACCAGCACGATCACCAGGGTTATCAGCCAGGCACGCTGTGTAATCCGCTTGCGGGCAACAGTAAACGCTGCTTCGACCGTATCGGCGAACAGTTCGCGGTCGTGCGCCTGGTGGTTGTAGGCCTGCACGGTCTTGATCTGCCCCAGCGTTTCAGCCACGTAGCTGCCCACATCGGCGACCCTGTCCTGGCTCTGCCGCGACAGGCTGCGCACCCGACGGCCGAACAACAGGATCGGTGCCAACACCAGCGGCAGCGTTACCACCACGATGCTGGTGAGCTTGGGGTTGGTGATGAACAGCAATACCACACCGCCAATGACCATCAGCGCGTTGCGCAGGAACATCGACAGCGATGAACCGATCACTGATTGCAGCAAGGTGGTGTCCGCAGTCAGCCGAGACTGGATCTCGGAGCTGCGGTTGTCCTCGAAAAAACCTGGGTGCAGGCCGATCAGGTGATCGAAGACCGCACGACGGATATCGGCCACACAACGCTCGCCAATCCACGACACCAGATAGAAACGGCTGAAGGTACCCACCGCCAGCGCCAGCACCAGCAGCAGGAACAGCCCGATGGTCTGATTGAGCTGGTGCGCGGAGCGGGTCATGAAGCCTTGATCCACCAGCAGGCGGATGCCTTGGCCCATCGACAGGGTGATGCCAGCGGTGACTACCAGCGCCAGCAATGCCAATAGCACCTGACGGCGATAAGGGCGAACAAACTGCCAAGCCAGGCGCAAGGCACGGCGTTGGCGCGGGGAAACCGATTCGGGCATGGCGACGACCACAAAGGGTGGGGAAGCGGCAGCCTACCACTCATCCCGGTCGGGAGACTGCATGAAGGTTGCTATAACGCATCGATCTAACCAGCTTATGGAGCTTTCACAGGGTTTCTGCTGGACTGTTGCTGCCGTGACCCGGAAGCTGTCACAGGCCAGTCACGGCGCAGGGCTACCCTGAGCTTGAACCTGAAGAGGAGACAGTGCATGAGCTTGCAGCATGGCAGTGATAACCAGAAGCCCCAAACCTCCCCGCAACCGCAAGTATGCGGTTCGATCATCGACGCCAAGGGGCGCGAAGTGCCGATCACCGAGCAGATGATCCAGCAGGCCTGCAAGGCCCTGGAAGAAAGCCGTGTCGAGCGCGTACGCAAAGGTTGATCGGCGAATTCTTTGCAACCCGGCGCTTGCGCCGGGTTTTTATTGGCCCAGCCAGTGGGCTTGGCCGCCCCCACAGGTAACCGCACCTACCTGCAAGATCAAGGCAAGGCGTGCTTAGACCAACACCCCACCCAGGGCACTGACCAACTGCGCCAACTGCGGCGCCTCCCCGTGCAAACGCACGGCCAGCCCCTCGATCTCGCGCCTTGGCGGGTATTGCTTGCGCAACTGGTCGAACGCTGCTCGCTGTTGCTGCGGATCATCGCTGAGGCTACGGCGGAAATCGGCATCATCACGGCGCGGGTCATACACGGCGCGACACAGGGTGGCCAAGGCCCAGGACAGGTCGGTGCTGGCATCCAGGTCGATCTGCGCCAGCGGTGGCTTGGGCAGCAGCTCGGCCAGTCGCACCTGCTCGTTCACACCCAGGTAGCGGCAAAGCGCCTGGTAGATCTGCGCCGTGCCACGCTGGCGGCCATCGAGGCTATAGCCGGCAATGTGCGGCGTAGCGAGGGTGCACAGGTCGGCCAACGTCAGGTCGACCTGCGGCTCCCCTTCCCACACATCCAGCACCGCGTGCACGTCTTCACGGTCCAGCAGCAGCTCGCGCAGGGCCACATTGTCTACCACCGGGCCACGGCTGGCGTTTACCAGCCAGGCACCCGGGCGCAACTGTGCCAGCTGCGCCTGCCCCAGCAGGTGCCAGGTCGGGTGCTGGCCGCCGCGTTGCAACGGGGTATGCAAGCTGATCACATCGCACTGCTGCAGGATGGTTTCGAGGCTGACGTAGTCGCCGCCCTCCGCGGCCTGACGCAACGGGTCGCACACCAGCACCTTCCAGCCCAGGCCATGCAGCACCCGCACGAGGCGGCCACCCACTTCACCCGCGCCCACAACGCCATACACGCGCTCAGGCAATGCCACGCCATCCAGTTCGGCCAGGGTCAGCAGGCTGCCCAGCACGTAATCGACCACGCCGCGGGCATTGCAGCCAGGTGCGCTGCTCCAGCGGATGCCAGCTTCTGCAAAGTAGTCCAGGTCCAGGTGATCAGTGCCGATGGTGCACGTGCCGACAAAGCGTACACGGCTGCCTTCGAGCAACTGACGGTCGACCTTGGTCACCGAGCGCACCAGCAGGATATCGGCGTCCTTGACGCTGGCAGCATCGAGGCTTCGGCCGGGGTAGCGGCGAATTTCACCGAAACCCTGGAAGAAGGCATCGAGCAGCGGGATGTTCTCGTCGGCAACTATCAGCATGGCGCTCTCCTGTCTGGGGAGCGCAGTGTAGGCGCAACGCCGGGCGTGTTCCAGAGCGATTCAGTCGGCTTTCTTGCGGATCCAGTACAGGAAAGTGCCGGCGTCCTCTTGTTGCTGCAGCAGCTCGTGGCCGAGGAAGTTGCAGAACTTGGGGATGTCGCGGCGGGTCGACGGGTCGGTGGCGATGACCTTGAGCAGGCCGCCGGCGGCCAGGTTGCGTACGTGCTGGTGCAGCATCATCACGGGTTCCGGGCAGTTCAGGCCGGTGGCATCGAGGATGGCGTCGGGGGTGAAATCGGTCATGGGGGGCTCCGAAAATGATCGCTATTGTCGCGCATCGCGCGACGCGGTCCAAGCACGGCTTTCAAACCCAGCGCTGAGTCAGGACAGACGAATTTGCTTCTTGGATGTCGGCATTTAGATTGAGCAGGTATTCGTTCACGCAGGTGGCGCATAGTCACCTTTCCGCCCTTACGGCGGGTCCCTTTTTGTCGTGGCAAAAAGGAACCAAAAACCGTCGGCTCCCATCATCCGGCCCCTGCGCTTCGCTCCGGGGTCCCCTCGCTCCGGGCTTGCTCCCGGGAGGACCGCGCTGCAGGCCCCATCCTGGGGCCCAGCGCTTGACGGGCATCCATGCCCGTCACCTCCCTTCGCAAGCCCTGCACTCGGCCTCCTGAAGTCGCAATCTGCGTCGCCTGAACTATCGCGCGCTTAGAAGCAACAGCAAAAGCAGACGCAGAAACAGAACGACGTGCTGGCCTCAGCGGGGCTTCAAGTCGAGCCGCCGCAGGTGGCAGGTTACTTCTTCACGGTCGTGGTACAGCTGCTTGCAGGCAATCGACACCTTGATCTTGCGTGCCTTGAATGTTGCCTCCATACGGTCGAGCAGGCGCCGTACTTCGGCATAACGCTGCTTCATCGGCAACTTCAGGTTGACCACCGCCTCGCGGCACAGCCCCTCACCCAGCCAGGTTTCAATCAGCGAGGTGGTACGCGCCGGCTTCTCGACGATATCGCACACCATCCAGTCTACCGGCTGCTTCGGCTGCCAGGTAAAGCCATCGGCCATCAAGTGCTGGACCAGGCCGGTGTCCATCAGGCTTTCGGCCATCGGCCCGTTGTCGATGGCCGTCACCAGCATGCCACGGCGCACCAGCTGGTAGGTCCAGCCACCCGGTGAGGCTCCCAGGTCGACGCCGGTCATGTCATCCCCCAGGCGCTGCTCCCACTGCTCACGCGGAATGAACTGGTGCCAGGCTTCTTCCAGCTTGAGTGTCGAACGGCTAGGTGCCTCGCGAGGGAACTTCAGGCGCGGGATGCCCATGGGCCACAAGGCGCTGTTGCTGGCCGATGCAACGCCGACAAATACCCGGCGGCCGCTGATGAAGGTCAGCAGCAAGCGTGGGCGACCGGGGTCGTCGACCAGGCGGCCGGCCTTCTCCAGGGCCTTGCGCAACGGCACTTCGAACTTTCGGCAAAAAGTGGACAATTCCTTGCCTTCGTTGCTGTCCAGCACCTCCAGCCAAAGGCTACCGAACACCGGGAAGTCAGCCAGCTGCGCCAGCAGTACGCTGATGCGGTCACTTTCCGGCAGTTCAACGTAACCGCCACGTGCCCACTGCCGCGGGAAAATCAGCTGGTTGAAACGCAGTTCCCCCATCAAGCGCTCGGCACCGCCCTCCTCGCTACAGACAAACTCGGCACTGGCACTTTGCGGCTTGCCTTTGGCATAGCCTGCAACACCAAGGCGGGCGGCATGTTCGCTGATTTCGGCGCAAACCTCGCCCTCGAAACCGGGCCGGCAATGCATGAACAGGGTATTCATCTCTCACTCCACGACGGCTGGCGCACCACAGGCGCCGGCAGGGCGGCGATGATAAAGGAAGTTCGGAACCTGCGACACGCCCCGCCGGTCCAGAAAAGGGTCAGGTAGCGTAAACCGGTCTAACCTGACCATTCAGCCAGGTCCGTGCCGTGCGGACCGATACAGAGCGGTGCTGCCGGCAAACCGTGACTATTTGCCGGGCACCGGTGCAGAAGGAGTTGGCAATGCCCTCGCTCGATAGCCTGAACACCCTCAAGCCCCTCAAGGTCGGCGACCAGACCTACCACTACTTCAGCCTCACCGAGGCCGCCCGCCAGCTGGGTGACCTGCAGCGCCTGCCCATGTCGCTTAAAGTGCTGCTGGAAAATCTGCTGCGCTGGGAGGATGGCGCGACCGTCACCGGCGACGACTTGCGCGCCATTGCCCAATGGCTTGGCGAACGCCGCTCGGACCGCGAGATCCAGTACCGCCCGGCGCGGGTGCTGATGCAGGACTTCACCGGCGTACCCGCCGTGGTCGACCTGGCCGCCATGCGCGCCGCCATGGCCAAGGCTGGCGGCGACCCGCAACGGATCAACCCGCTGTCACCGGTCGACCTGGTGATCGATCACTCGGTAATGGTCGACCGCTACGGCACGCCGCAAGCCTTTGCCGAAAACGTCGACATCGAAATGCAGCGCAATGGCGAGCGCTATGCCTTTCTGCGTTGGGGCCAGAGCGCCTTCGACAACTTCCGCGTGGTCCCCCCGGGCACCGGTATATGCCACCAGGTCAACCTGGAATACCTGGGCCGCACGGTGTGGACCCGTGAGGCCGACGGCCGCACCTATGCCTTCCCCGATACCTTGGTAGGCACAGACTCGCACACCACCATGATCAACGGCCTTGGCGTACTCGGCTGGGGTGTCGGCGGCATCGAAGCGGAAGCGGCCATGCTCGGCCAGCCGGTATCGATGCTGATCCCCGAAGTGATCGGCTTCAAGCTGACCGGCAAGCTGCGGGAGGGCATCACTGCCACTGACCTGGTGCTGACCGTGACGCAGATGCTGCGCAAGAAAGGCGTGGTGGGCAAGTTCGTCGAATTCTACGGCGACGGCCTGGCCGAGCTGCCCCTGGCCGACCGCGCAACCATCGCCAACATGGCACCGGAATACGGCGCCACCTGTGGCTTCTTCCCGGTCGACCAGGTCACCTTGGACTATCTGCGCCTTTCGGGTCGCCCCGAAACGACCGTGCAGCTGGTCGAACATTACTGCAAGGCGCAGGGCATGTGGCGCCTGCCCGGCCAGGAGCCGTTATTCAGCGACACGCTGGCGCTGGACATGGACGACGTCGAAGCCAGCCTGGCCGGGCCCAAACGGCCACAGGACCGCGTAGCGCTGGGCCAGGTCAGCCAAGCCTTCGACCACTTCATCGAGCTGCAGCCCAAGCCGCTGGCCAAAGAAGTTGGCCGCCTGGAAAGCGAAGGTGGTGGCGGTGTCGCGGTGGGCAACGCCGACCAGGCCGGTGCAGTCGACTACAGCCATCAGGGCCAGACCCACACCCTGCGCGATGGCGCCGTGGTGATTGCCGCGATCACCTCATGTACCAACACGTCCAACCCCAGCGTGATGATGGCTGCCGGGCTGGTGGCAAAAAAAGCACTGGAAAAAGGCCTGCAACGCAAACCTTGGGTCAAGAGCTCGCTGGCGCCAGGCTCCAAGGTAGTCACCGACTACTTCAAGGCAGCCGGGCTCACGCCTTACCTCGACCAACTGGGTTTTGATCTGGTCGGTTATGGCTGCACCACCTGCATCGGCAACTCCGGCCCGCTGGACGAGGCGATCGAAAACGCCATTGGCAGCGCCGACCTGACCGTGGCTTCGGTGCTATCGGGCAACCGCAACTTCGAGGGCCGAGTGCACCCACTGGTCAAGACCAACTGGCTGGCCTCGCCCCCGCTGGTGGTGGCCTACGCCCTGGCTGGCAGCGTGCGCCTGGACCTGACGCGCGATCCGCTGGGCTCAGGCAAGGACGGCCAACCGGTCTACCTGCGTGATATCTGGCCGACCCAGCAGGAAATTGCCGAGGCCGTGGCCAAGGTCGATACGGCGATGTTCCACAAGGAATACGCCGAAGTGTTCGCCGGTGATGCGCAATGGCAGGCCATCGAGGTGCCACAGGCCGCCACTTACGTGTGGCAGGCTGACTCCACCTACATCCAGCACCCACCGTTCTTCGACGGCATCGGCGGGCCGCCGCCACAGATCGCCAATATTCACGGCGCACGGGTGCTGGCGCTGCTGGGCGACTCAGTGACCACCGACCACATTTCCCCCGCGGGCAACATCAAGACCGACAGCCCGGCCGGGCGCTACCTGCGCGAACAGGGTGTGGAGCCTCGCGACTTCAACTCCTACGGTTCGCGGCGTGGCAACCACGAAGTGATGATGCGCGGCACCTTCGCCAACATCCGTATCCGCAACGAAATGCTGGCAGGTGAAGAAGGCGGCAACACGTTGCATGTGCCCACTGGCGAGAAGCTGTCGATCTACGACGCGGCCATGCGTTACCAGCAGGAAGGTACCCCACTGCTGGTGATTGCCGGCCAGGAGTACGGCACCGGCTCGAGCCGCGACTGGGCAGCCAAGGGTACCAACCTGCTGGGGGTCAAGGCCGTGCTGGCAGAAAGCTTCGAGCGTATTCACCGCTCCAACCTGGTGGGCATGGGCGTGTTGCCACTGCAATTCAAGGCCGGGCACAACCGCAAACAACTAGGGCTGACCGGCAAGGAGCAGATCGACGTACTGGGGCTGGACGGCGCACATATCCGCCCCGGCATGAGCCTGCCCTTGCGCATTACCCGCGAGGATGGCCAGCAGGAACAGATCGAGGTGCTATGCCGGATTGATACCCTGAACGAGGTGGAATACTTCAAGGCCGGGGGGATTCTGCACTATGTGTTGCGCCAGATGATCGCCGGTTGAGACGGAGCGTCTGGCCGAAGATGTGTTCCGCTCTCTAGACCGAGCGCTGCGCGGGCGGCGCTCGGTCTCCTACACGCCAATACCTCAAAGCTATATGCTTTAAAGTCCCACGCGACAGCACTGGCCCTTGGCCATCCATTCGGTCATCATCTGACTTACCCGTCATTGAGTGCAATCAATGAACCAAATATCCATTCAATAAAACCAGCGGCTTGCCGATACCTGTCGAAAGCCCTGCGGACTATCACCCATGCGTAACAACCAGCCGATTACCCAGAGAGAACGGACTTTCCCTGCCCAGCAGCGGTTGATCTCCACTACCAACGCCAAGGGTGTGGTCACCTACTGCAACGATGCCTTTATCGAAATCAGTGGATTCACCCGCGAGGAGCTGACTGGCGCACCGCACAACCTGGTGCGTCACCCCGACGTACCGCCTGCCGTGTTTGCCCATATGTGGCAAACCCTCAAGCAGGGCCAGCCGTGGATGGGCATCGTCAAGAACCGCTGCAAGTCCGGTGACCATTACTGGGTCAACGCCTATGTCACACCCATCTTCGATAACAACCAGGTTGTCGGTTTCGAATCGGTGCGGGTCAAGCCCACCGCCGAGCAGATCCGCCGCGCCGAGGCCCTGTATCAGCGCATCAACCAGGGCAAGCCACCGGTACCGCGCCGCGACAAGTGGCTGCCAGTGCTGCAGGACTGGCTACCGTTCATCCTGATCAGCCAGGTGGGCTTCCTGATCGGCAACTGGCTGGGTCATTCCTGGGGCTTTGCCTTGGCCGCAGGGCTTTCGGTACCACTGGGCCTGCTCGGCCTGAGCTGGCAGCAGCGCGGCCTCAAGCGCCTGCTGCGCCTGGCCGAGCAAACCACTTCCGACCCACTGATCGCGCAGATGTACACCGACAGCCGTGGCGTGCAGGCGCGCCTGGAAATGGCCATGCTCAGCCAGGACGCACGCATGAAAACCTGCCTGACCCGCCTACAAGACAGTGCCGAACTCCTGAGCGACCAGGCACGCCAGTCCGATGCCTTGGCGCACAAGAGCTCTACGGGGCTGGAGCGCCAGCGGGTGGAGACCGAGCAAGTCGCCGCTGCGGTAAACCAGATGGCCGCCACCACTCAGGAAGTGGCCAACCATGTGCAGCGCACCGCCGATGCCACCCAGGAAGCCAACCGCCTGACCAGCCAAGGCCGGCAAATTGCCGGAGAAACCCGCGAGGCCATCGAACGTCTGTCGGCGGCAGTGGGCGAGACCGGTCAGACGGTTACGCAACTGGCCAAGGACAGCGACGAGATTGGTGGCGTGGTCGACGTGATCAAGGGCATCGCCGACCAGACCAACCTGCTGGCACTGAACGCAGCCATTGAAGCGGCGCGCGCCGGTGAAATGGGCCGTGGTTTTGCCGTAGTGGCTGATGAAGTGCGTCAGTTGGCCCAGCGCACCGCCGAATCCACCGGGCAGATCCATGGCCTGATCGCCAAGCTGCAACAGACCGCCAGTAACGCAGTGCAGACCATGGAAACCGGCCACCGCCAGGCACAGGAAGGCGTCGACCGGGTAATGCAGGCTGACGAGGCGTTGGTAGGCATCAGCGAAGCGGTGGCCAATATCACCGACATGGCCACCCAGATTGCAGCTGCAACCGAGGAGCAGACCGCAGTGGCTGACGAGATCAGCCGCAACATCAGCACCATTGCCGAACTGGCCGACCAGACCGCCGAACAGGCGCAGCACTCGGCACTGCTGAGCGAGGAACTGACCAGCACGGCGGGCAGCCAGTATTCGCTGGTGGAGCGCTTCAACCGCTGAAGCTCGCGACTTGGCCCTCCGCCGCGGTGGAGGGCACCGGCTCTGCCGGTGTTCGCGGGCAAGCCCGCCCCTACAACGGAATGTGCCGAACCACCTACGCGTGCGTAGGAGCGGGTTTACCCGCGAATACGGTAGCGGCGGCAACGGTGAACGGCGGGTGGAGATTGGCAAGCAGGGCCGGCCCTTTCGCGGGTGAACCCGCTCCTACGACGGAATGTGCCGAACCACCGATGCGTGCGTAGGAGCGGGTTTACCCGCGAATACGGTAGCAGCGGCAACGGTGAACGGCGGGTGGAGATTGGCCAGCAGGGCCGGCCCTTTCGCGGGTGAACCCGCTCCTACGACGACCTGTGCCGAACCACCGATGCGTGCGTAGGAGCGGGTTTACCCGCGAATACGGTAGCGGCAGCAACGGTGAACGGCGGGTGGAGATTGGCCAGCAGGGCCGGCCCTTTCGCGGGTGAACTCGCTCCTACACGCGGCCTGTGCCGAACCACCGATGCGTGCGTAGGAGCGGGTTTACCCGCGAATACGGTAGCGGCGGCAACGATGAACGGCGTGTGGAAATTGGCAAGCAGGGCCGGCCCTTTCGCGGGTGAACCCGCTCCTACACGCGGCCTGTGCCGAACCACCGATGCGTGTGTAGGAGCGGGTTTACCCGCGAATACGGTGGTGGCGGCAACGGTGAACGGCGGGTGGAGATTGGCCAGCAGGACCGGCCCTTTCGCAGGTGAACCCGCTTGCTGTGTTACCAGTCCAACCGCAACCGGCTCTCGAAGTAGCGCTCTTCGCCACTCAGCGGGTCCTCGAAACGCAGGCTCTGCGCCAACAGTTTCAGCGGCCGCTGGTAGTCATCCTCTTCATTGAGCAACTGCGGATAGAACGGGTCATTGCTGATCCCTGCCCCCAAGGCCGCCATGTGCACACGCAACTGATGGGTCTTGCCGGTCACGGGCGATAGCCCATAGCGCCATCGCTCACCGTTCTTCTCCAGCACCTCGGCCAGGGTTTCACTGTTGGCCTCA
Organism: Pseudomonas sp. KCJK9058; assembly: GCF_046230975.1. Lineage (NCBI taxonomy): Bacteria > Pseudomonadati > Pseudomonadota > Gammaproteobacteria > Pseudomonadales > Pseudomonadaceae > Pseudomonas > Pseudomonas sp. KCJK9058. The sequence continues at coordinate 40,673 of NZ_JBJJLR010000015.1, read as the reverse complement.
CCCTCCACCTCATGCATGCGGAAAAATGGCTCGCCATGCACCAGGCGGCTTTTGTGCACCAGCGGAAATGCATGCTGCGGCATGGCAGCGGCAATGGCCTGGTAACGCTTGTCGATACGCCGCTCGGGGAACAGCCGCTGGTAGGCGCTGCGGCTGTGCGGGTTGGCGGAAAACAGCACGAGCCCAGCGGTGTGCCGGTCGATGCGGTGCAACGGCACCAGGTGCGGATTGTCCAGACGACGGATCAGGCGGCGCAACAAGGTCTGCTCGACGTATTCACCAGTCGGCGTCACCGGCAGGAAATGCGGTTTATCGGCCACCACCAGGTGCTCGTCCACATGCAGCACCACCTCCTGCACCGGAATCGGCCGTTCGTTCGGCACTTCGCGGAAGTAATGCAAACGCATGCCACGCTTGTAAGGCAGATCGGCGGCAACTGCGTGCCCGTTGGCATCCAGCACCCGGCCACGGGCAAAGCGGTCAAGCCACTGGGCGCGGTCGATAGCCTTGAAATGGTCACACAAGCAATCGAGCACCGTCACCCAGTTACCAGGTGGCAGGCACACCGTACTGGCTTGCTGGCGGGCGGGGTCGAAAGGCGTGGTCATGGCTGGGCTCGAGACGTTCATGGCCGCGCATTATCGCCCAAGCCCGCCCCCTCAACCAGCCTGGGCCATCGCCTCGCAGCGCTCCTTCAGCCAGCGCAGTACCTGCACCGGCTCCCAGCGGCCAGGGTCGTAGAGTGCATAGAGCAACCCCTCATAACCCACCACATCCAGCCCTCGGTGGTAACCGGCCCGCTGGAACAAGGCCTCGATCTCGGCGAAGCAGGTATTGAAGTGGACTTTGCCGAACGGCGTGCAGTCGCCCGTCACCAGGCCTTCGAGGCGCAGTTCCAGAACGGCGTCAGCCACCCGATCCACGGGCATGCGGTTGACGCTGTACTTGAGTTGCTCGACATTGAGCATGGCTTCACCTCGATACTGTATTTATATACAGCATACGAACATCCCCTCGCTGCCGTCAATGCGCTTCATTGCAGCCCCGCCAGGTAGCCGCTGCCTTTACGCAGGGTCAGCACCTGCCTGCGCGGCGTGCCGCGCGTCACCGACAGGTGCACCCATTTATCGAATTCCAGGATCAGCTGATCGAAGGGCACCTTACTTTCGCTGACTCGCCGAACGGTCTCGCGCGGACTGACCTCGATCACCGTGAAGTCCGCCGCCAGCCCTTGCACGTGCTGGCTATCGGAGGCGCCACCGATCAACCGATTGACCCTTTCACTGCGATACCCGCTGCTGATGATGATGGGCGCGTCGAACAATGCACGTACCTGTTCCAGCGCACAGCACAGCAATTGCAGGTTGGCCCTGGCTTCGAGGGGCGGTGCATTATCGAACCCTTCGCGGGCGGCGAGCTGGGAAACAGTCATTTCATCGAAGGTGAAATGTGGAGTGATGAACATGGCGAGCTATTCCGATGATGGAGAAGGTTACCGGCGACGGTGCGCCTCCACCGGATCATCAGCTCGCTTCACAGATCATGGAGGAGGGTTGCAACTCCTCTGCAGCCATCATTGCCCAAGAAAGGCCACCACTTGCTCGGTATCGAACGGCCAGTGCAGCTCGGCGCCGTTGTCACAGCGCCGCAGCACCGGAATGATCAGGCCATAACGTTCGAACAAAAGCTCGCTCTCGGCGATATCGACCAGCTCTACCAGCAGGCCATGATCGACGAGAGGCATCAACACAGCCTCGGCCACTTCGCAGAGGTGGCAGCCGAGGGTGCCGAACAGTTGACATTCAGGCAGCATGTGGCAGGTCCCGGGTTGGCATACACAGAAGCCTATTCTAGGCGCGCCACGCCCACCCTGCACCTGACCCGGCTCAATCCTGGCTGGTAGCACCGATCCGGTGCAGCGACAGGTCCGCGCCCTGGAACTCCTGCTCATGGCTCAAGCGCAGGCCATGCAACGCACGAATGGCTCCGTACACGGCAAAGCCACCGGCCAACGCCACCAGCACGCCCATCAGGCTGCCCAGCAACTGGCTGACCAGGCTGACACCGCCCATGCCGCCCAGCGCCACCTGGCCGAACACGCCACAGGCGATGCCACCCCACACGCCACACAGGCCATGCAACGGCCACACACCCAGGACATCGTCGATTTTCCAGCGATTTTGCGCGGCGGTGAAGGTCCAGACAAAGAGCGCCCCCGCCACCAGGCCGGTGACCAGCGCTCCAACCGGGTGCATCAGATCGGAACCTGCGCAAATCGCCACCAGCCCGGCCAGCGGGCCGTTATGCAGAAAGCCCGGGTCGTTGCGCCCGGCCAGCAACGCCGACAGGGTGCCACCCACCATCGCCATCAGCGAGTTGATCGCCACCAGGCCGCTGACGCCCTGCAAGGTCTGGGCACTCATGACGTTGAAGCCAAACCAGCCGATGATGAGGATCCACGAGCCCAACGCCAGAAAGGGAATGCTCGACGGCGCAAACGCCACCAATCGGCCCTCGCGGTAGCGCCCACGGCGCGCCCCCAGCAGCAGCACCGCCGCCAGCGCCAGCCAGCCCCCCATGGCGTGTACCACCACAGACCCGGCAAAGTCGTGGAACGGTGCGCCGAAGCGTGCCTGCAGCCAAGCCTGCACGCCCAGGTTGCCGTTCCACACCACGCCCTCGAAGAACGGATAGACGAACGCCACGATCAACGCCGTGGCGCACAACTGCGGCACGAACCGCGCCCGCTCGGCAATGCCCCCGGAGATGATCGCCGGAATCGCCGCCGCAAAGGTCAGCAGGAAGAAGCACTTGACCAGCGCATAGCCATGGTCGACAGCCAGTGTTGTCGCCGGCTGGAAGAAGTTGACTCCGTAGGCGATCCAGTAGCCTATAAAGAAGTAGACCAGCGCCGAGATGGCAAAGTCGCTGAGGATCTTCGACAAGGCGTTGACCTGGTTCTTGTGGCGCACCGTGCCCACTTCAAGGAACGCGAAGCCGGCATGCATGGCCAGCACCAAAATGGCGCCCATGAGAATGAACAGGGTGTTGGAACCGTGGACCAGAGAGTCCATAGCGCTGTGCATGTTTTCCATGAAATAGGCAGACCTGCTGAAAAAGGCACCAGGACAGTTCAAGAACCTGCATCCCTGCACCGAATCGGTGCCAGCCCCTACCCTGTTCAGGTGAGCGGGGTGAAGCCTGCGTGGTTTTTTCTTGGGTTTGTCGTGGATTGGGTTAAGGTTTATCGGTATCCGCTGCGCGGGCGCCCTGAATCGGCGCAAAACCGGTCATAGGCGCTCCGCAACGTGGCAAAAACTTAGCAAGGCCCATACCAGCAGCCGCACTTGAACCTTCCATGCGTGCTGTCACTCGAACTACCAACACTCATCGACAGGGAGAGACCCATGGCCAGCAAATCGGCAAAGAATGCACAAGAGATATTGATGGCTGACTTCCAGGCCTTGGTGCGCGACACCGAGAAGCTGCTGGCCGACACCGCCAACCTGGCCGGCGACCAGGCCGACGAGTTGCGCGAGCAGATTCACGAGCGCCTGACCCAGGCCCGCGAAACCCTGCAACTGACCCAGGACTCGGTCCGTGAACGCGGTCAGGCAGCGCTTGGCAGCGCCGAGCAGTACGTGCAGGAAAACCCGTGGCGGGCAATCGGCATCGCGGCCGGCGTCGGCCTGTTGATCGGTCTGCTGGCCAACCGGCGCTAAGGGGAACCCATGGAGAATGACGCCAACGGCGCCGGCGCTTCGGGTAAGCGCCTGGGCGCGGCCATGCTGGGGCTGCTGCACAGCCACATCGAGCTGTTCGGTATCGAGTTGCAGGAGCAGAAGGGCCGTACCTTGAGCCTGCTGCTGTTCGCCGGCCTGGCGCTGGTGTTCGCCCTGCTGCTGCTGACCGCGCTGTCCGGGCTGCTGCTGGTGCTGCTGTGGGACAGCTATCGACTGGCCGGTATCATTGGCCTGTGCGTGTTCTATGGCATTGCCGCCCTGTACTGCGGCGTGCGCCTGAAGGCGGCGGTGTTCGACGAATCATCGCCCTTCGGCGCCACCCTCGACGAACTTGCCAAGGACAGGGAGCGCCTGTTGCCATGAGCCTGCCAGAACTGCCAAACACGCGTAACCCGCGCGAACTGCGCAAGGCGCTGCTTCGCCTGCGCATGGAGATGCACCGCCAGGAAATCCGTCATGAGTCCGGTCAGTTGCTTGAACCGCTGCGCCGCGTGCGCGGCATGGGCAGCTCGCTACATGAAGGCCTGGGTATCAAGCATGCGCCACTGTGGGGCATCGGCGCTGTGGTGGCGCTGGGCTTTCTCACCGGCAAGGGCGTACGCAGCGGCAACCTGACGCGCCTGGTACGGTTGGGCAGCACCCTGCTGCCGCTGGTACGCCTCTACCTGCAAGGCGGCCGCCGGCCCTGACGCTCGCCCCGGCAGAAGCAGCCTTGTGCTGCGAAGAGGCCCGTACGATCGATACAAATGCATCAAAGGGCCGGCCTTTTCTTCGCAGCACAATGCGCTCCCTGCAGGGTATGCTGCTGCCTTCGAACGACAGGAGACCGCGCCTTGGACTGGCACACCTTGCTTACCCGCGAACGGCTGGGCAAAGCCCTGTACAGCGCCGATGAACTCGGGCGCAGCCCCTTCCACAAAGACCATGACCGCATCATTTTCTCCGGTGCCTTCCGCCGCCTCGGCCGCAAGACCCAGGTGCACCCGGTGTCGAGCAACGACCATATCCATACGCGCCTGACTCATTCGCTGGAAGTCAGCTGCGTCGGCCGCTCGCTGGGGATGCGCGTCGGCGAGACCCTGCGCGACAACCTGCCGGACTGGTGCGCCCCCAGTGACCTGGGGATGATTGTGCAGTCAGCCTGCCTGGCCCACGACATCGGCAACCCGCCATTCGGCCACTCCGGCGAAGACGCCATTCGCCACTGGTTCCAGCAGGCCGCCGGGCGTGGCTGGCTGGACGACATGAGCGATGACGAACGGGCCGACTTTCTCAACTTCGAAGGCAATGCCCAGGGCTTTCGTGTGCTCACCCAACTGGAATACCACCAGTTCGATGGGGGGACCCGACTGACCTATGCCACCCTCGGCACTTACCTCAAGTACCCATGGAGCGCCCGCCATGCCGACGCCCTAGGCTACAAGAAGCACAAGTTCGGCAGCTATCAGAGCGAACTGCCCCTGCTCGAACAGATCGCCCGCAAGCTCGGCCTGCCGCAGCTGGAACACCAGCGCTGGGCGCGCCACCCACTGGTGTATCTGATGGAGGCTGCCGATGACATCTGCTACGCGCTGATCGACCTGGAAGACGGCCTGGAAATGGAGCTGCTGCAATATGCCGAAGTCGAAGCGCTGTTGCTTGACCTGGTCGGCGAAGACCTGCCAGAAACCTACCGCCAGCTCGGCCCACGCGATTCTCGTCGGCGCAAACTGGCCATCCTGCGCGGCAAGGCCATCGAACACCTGACCAACGCCGCCGCCCACGCCTTCGTCGAGCAGCAGCAGGCGTTGCTGGCCGGGCAACTGGCGGGCGACCTGGTGGAACACATGCATGGCCCAGCCAAACGCTGTGTACTGCAAGCCAAGGACATGGCGCGCAACAAAATCTTCCAGGACAAGCGCAAGACCCTGCACGAAATCGGCGCCTACACCACCCTGGAGATTCTGCTGAACACGTTCTGCGGTGCGGCCCTCGAGCAGCACGGTGGACGTACGCCATCGTTCAAGAGTCGCAGGGTGCTGGACCTGATCGGCAACAATGCGCCAGACCCGCATGCCTCGTTGCACAGCGCCTTCCTGCGCATGATCGACTTCATCGCCGGCATGACCGACAGCTATGCAAGCGAAATGGCCCGGGAGATGACCGGGCGCTCCAGCCCGACCTGAAACGCGTCGGTGCAGCGCGGGCTCGGCCAGGCGCTGCACCACGCTTGCAGGAAACTTCCTACACCGAGGTAACCACACTAAACGGCACGAATAAAAACTAATGAAAAGTTACCAAAATCGCTTTGACAGCGAGTTAAGCACACCTATTCCGTAGCCCATTTTGCTTTATCTTGTAAGCCGTTTCCCATATAAGCCTAACAGCCATTCCTCGCACGCCTGACGACTTCCAACTGCGATAAGGTGCCCACTGTCACCCTCAATCGACCGCAGGGAAGTTGAACATGCATTCCATATTTATCGTTGACGACCATCCGGTGATTCGCCTGGCCGTCCGTATGCTGCTGGAAAACCAGAACTACAAGATTGTCGGCGAGTCGGACAACGGCGTAGACGCCATGCAGATGATCCGCGAGAGCAACCCCGACCTGGTCATTCTCGACATCAGCATCCCCAAGCTAGACGGCCTGGAGGTGCTGGCCCGCTTTCAGAGCATGGCCCTGCCCTTGAAGGTTCTGGTACTGACTGCACAGTCCCCGGCATTGTTTGCCGTACGTTGCATGCACTCGGGCGCAGCGGGTTATGTTTGCAAGCAGGAAGACCTGAGCGAACTGCTCAGTGCAATCAAGGCCGTACTGGCCGGTTATAACTACTTCCCCAGCCAGGCAATAAAAAACAACCAGACGACCGACAGTGACCTGCAACTTTTCCGCCAGGTAAATGACCGCGAACTGATGGTGCTTCAACTTTTCGCCCAAGGCCGCAGCAACAAGGAAATTGCCAAGGGCATGTTTCTCAGCAGCAAGACTGTCAGCACCTACAAGAAGCGCCTCATGCACAAACTGCAAGTCAATACGCTGGTCGATCTGATCGAGATGGCCAAGCGCAACGCGCTGGTCTGAACATGGTCATGGCCCGAGCTATCAACTGCCTGCTGCTCGTCCTGCTGCTGCTCAGCGGCGCGACACAGGCTGGCCATCGTGAAGCCGCGTCTTTTACGTTACTGGCGCGCTCATCGGCCCGCCCCGTCCAGCCCGTGCTCACGCCCGAACAACGGCAATGGCTCGAAGGCCAGCAGGAACTGGTACTGGGCACGTCGGCCCCCGACTATCCGCCGTTCGACATCACCGGTGGCGGCAACGACTACCAGGGCCTGACCGCCGAGTATGCAAGCCTGATCGGCAAGGCCTTGCAGTTGCCAGTGAGGGTGCTGCGTTTCTCCAGCCGGCAGGCGGCGGTGGAGGCGCTCCGGCACGGGGATATCGACCTGCTGGGCAGCGCCAATGGCTACGAAGCGGCCAGTGACGGCCTGGCACTGTCGCGCCCCTATGCCGTCGACCAACCTGTACTGGTAACGCGTGAAGACGAAAACCGGGCACTGGACATGGACCTTGCCGGCATGCGCCTGGGTATGCTCTACCACTATTTGCCCAGACAGGAAGTACTCACCGCCTACCCCAAGGCCGAGCTGCTGGCCTTTGGCTCTTCCAGCCAGGCACTGAATGCTGTTGCATTCGGCCAGGCCGACGTGTTCATCGGCGACACCATCTCCACGCACTACCAGCTCAACCGTGGTCATCTGCCCCGCCTGCGCATGGCCAACTTCGGCAAACACGAGGCCATCGGCTTCGGTTTTGCCTTGCGTCAGCAAGATACCGTGCTGCTGGACCTGGTGAACACCATCCTGGACAGGCAAAGCCCGGCCATACGCTCCAGTATCTTCAAACGTTGGAGCGCCGGCAGCGACCTGTTGCTGAGCGATCGCCAACTGCAATTGAGCGCGGCCGAGCAGCAGTGGTTGCAGAAGCATCCCGTGATGCGCGTGGCAGCCGATGACGCGGCTGCACCACTGTCCTATTTCGATGATTCGGGGCATTTCCGAGGCATCACTGCCGACCTGCTGGAACTCATTCGCCTGCGCACCGGGTTGCGTTTCGAAGTGCAGCGCGCCAGTGGCATTGCCGACATGGTCGCCCGCCTCAAGGATGGCCGGGCCGATGTCATCGCCGCACTGGCCAGCGCCGGGAAACCAGGGGACGACCTGCAAATCAGCCGCCCCTACCTCGAAAGCGCCTATGTGCTGGTCAACCACAAGGACAACAACACACTGAGTTCACTGGAGCAGTTGCAGGGGCATCGCATCGCCATTACCCGGGACAGCACCATGAACGCCATGCTGTCCCGGGACTACCCAAAGATAAGCTGGGTCGAGACCGAAAGCGCGTTCTACTCCATGGCGTTGCTCAACAGCGGGGCCGTCGATGCGGTGATCACCACCCTGATCGACGCCAACCACGCCTTGGCCAGCAACCCCGAGCTGGTCATCCGCACCTCGGTCGGCAGCGAACCCGCCAACTTCGCCATGGCCACCATTGCCCCGTCACCGGCGCTGTTGTCTATCCTCGACAAGGCTTTGCTGAGTATCTCACCCGAGGAGCTGGGGGTAATCAACAACCGCTGGCGCGGCTTTGGCAGGCATGAGGATGACAACACCAAAGGCTACAGCCGCCTTGCCCTGCAGGTGGTACTGGCCACGGCCGTGCTTTTGTTGCTGGCCCTGCTCTGGAATGCCCGCCTGCGCCTGCAGATTCGCCAGCGCCAGCGCGCCGAACGCGCGCTGAACGACCAGTTGGCATTCATGCGCGCCCTGCTCAACGGTACGCCCCACCCCATGTATGTGCGCGACCGCGAGGGTTGCCTGAAAAGTTGCAACTACAGCTACCTTGAAGCCGTGCAGGCCCGCTCCGATCAGGTGATCGGCAAAAAACTCAAGGACAGCCTGTTTGCCGATTCCGAGCAGGCTCGGCAGATCCAGGCTGATTACCAGAAGGTCATGGCGGCAGGCTCGCCGCTGATCAAGGACCGCCCACTACGGATCAAGGGCCGGGAATTGACTATCTACCACTGGATCTTGCCGTACCGCGACTCCCTGGGTGAGGTACAGGGGATCATCGGCGGCTGGATCGACATCAGCGAACGCCGCCAACTGGTCATGGAGCTGCGCCAGGCCAAGCAGCAGGCCGACGATGCCAACCGCGCCAAGAGCACGTTCCTGGCGACCATCAGCCACGAAATCCGCACCCCGATGAACGCCGTCATCGGCATGCTGGAGCTGGCGGTCAAGCGCGCCGACCAGGGCCGGGTGGACCGCAGCGCGCTGGAACTGGCACACCATTCGGCCAAAGACCTGCTAGGCCTGATTGGTGACATTCTCGACATCGTGCGCATCGAGTCCGGGCACTTGTCCCTGGCCCCGGAGGTGGTCGACCTGGCGGCGCTGGTCGAATCGGTGGCGCGCATTTTCGATGGCCAGGCGCGGCAGAAAGGCCTGGCCCTGGAGGTGCAGATCGCCCCGGCCGCACGCTGCCCTGTCCTGCTTGACCCGCTGCGCTTCAAGCAGGTGCTGTCCAACCTGGTGAGCAATGCCATCAAGTTCACCGAGCATGGTCAGGTGCGCATCTGCGTCAGCCTGCTGGATGACGGTACCAGCACACCCGCCGTACTGGAGCTGGAGGTGCGCGACAGTGGCATCGGCATCCACCCCGACGACCTGCAGCGCCTGTTCAACCCGTTCATCCAGGCCAACCCGCACAGCCAGGGCGCCCGCGCAGGTACCGGGCTGGGCCTGGCCATCTGCCGTAACCTGTGCGAAATGATGGGCGGCAGCCTGTCCATGAAAAGCCTGGAGGATGTCGGTACCCAGGTGCGCCTGAAGATGCCGCTGCAACGGGTGGATGGCGCAGAGCAGCCGAAACCGCTGCCCGAGCAGCTCGACGTGCCCGACCCACGGCTGAACGTGCTGGTCATTGATGATCACCCGGCCAACCTGCAACTGATGGCGCAACAACTTGGCTACCTGGGCCTGGAGCACGCCAGCGCCCGCGATGGGCGGGAAGGCCTGGCGACCTGGCGGGAAGGCGACTTCGATGTGCTGGTACTCGACTGCAACATGCCGCACATGAACGGTTACCAGCTGGCGACTGCCGTGCGCGCCGAAGAACGCCAGGGCAAGCGCCCTCCCTGCACCATCCTCGGCTATACCGCCAACGCACAGCCGGAAGTACGCCGCCAGTGCCTGACCGCCGGCATGGACGACTGCCTGCTCAAGCCCATCAGCCTGAGCACCCTCAGCCAGCGCCTGGCTGGCATTCGCCCGCGCCGCCAGCAACGCCCCCGACGCAAGCTGTACCAGCTGGACGGCCTGGCCGCCGTGGTCGGGCCTGACCCGGTCGATCGCCAGCGCTTCCTGGAGGCCCTGCACCAGAGCCTTCAGGCCGATCTGGCCAGCCTGATGGCGCTTCACCCGCAACACGACAGCGGCGCCATTGCCGAGCAGGCCCACAAGGTGCTAAGCGCCGCACGCATGCTGGAAGCCCCTGACCTGATGGCGGCCTGTGAAGCCCTCGAGGCCAGCGACTTGCCTACTGCCCAGGTGCGCCTGCGGCGCCAGGCACTGGCACGGCATATGTGCCGAGTGGAACGTGCCCTGGCCAAGGAATTGGCCACAAGCAGAGATACTCAGGCAGGCAACCAGACGTGTTAACTGGTAGACTGCGCGGCGTTATTACCTAAGAGGATTGTTTCATGGCCACAAACCGCTCCCGTCGTCTGCGCAAGAAGCTGTGTGTCGACGAGTTTCAGGAATTGGGCTTCGAGCTGAACCTGGAATTCAAGGAAGATCTGGATGACCAGGCAATCGATGCTTTCCTCGACGCGTTCCTGGAAGAAGCCATGGACGCCAACGGCCTGGATTATGTAGGCGGTGACGATTTCGGCCTGGTGTGCTCGGTCAAACGCGGCTCGGTCAGCGAAGAACAGCGCGCTGCCGTTGAAGCCTGGCTCAAAGGCCGCAGCGAACTGACCAAAATCGAAGTCAGCCCGCTGCTGGATGCCTGGTACCCGGAAAAGCCTATCAACAAGGCTGAGTGATACTTGTCAGCTTCGAGCTGAAAGGTTGATTGCTGAAAAGGCCACCCCATTCGGGTGGCCTTTTTATTGGCGATGCTTTTCCGTCGAACGTGACACATCGCGGCTGCGCTTGGGGCATAATGCGTACTGTTTACGTCGTGGGGCCATCATCTCTTACAGCCCCAAAGCCCTTTTCCCTCGCCGCAGGGTATTCACTCACTATGATCAAAACGCTTCGTCCCCTCGTTCTTGCCGGCCTGCTGTTGCCACTTGCCTTGCCCAGCCACGCCGCCGTCAATACCACCCTGCCTGCCAAAGTGCAGCAGGCGCTCAAGGCCAACAAGCTGCAGGACACAGCGCTGTCGCTGGTGATGCTGCCGCTGGATGGCCCCGGCACCCCGACCGTGTTCAATGCCGATGTGTCGGTGAACCCGGCCTCGACCATGAAATTGGTCACGACCTACGCCGCCCTCGAACTGCTTGGCCCGACCTTCCAGTGGAAAACCGAGTTCTACACCGACGGCACTCTGAGCAACGGTGTGCTTAACGGTAACCTGTACCTTAAAGGTGGCGGTGACCCCAAACTGAACATGGAAAAGCTGTGGCTGCTGATGCGTGACCTGCGCGCCAATGGCGTGCGCACCGTCACCGGTGACCTGGTGCTGGACCGCAGCCATTTCGTGCAACCCAACCTGCCGCAGTTCAACGACGACGGCGGTGATGATAACAAGCCGTTCCTGGTCAAGCCCGACTCGCTGCTGGTCAACCTCAAGGCCCTGCGCTTCGTGGCGCGCAATGATGGTGGCAAAGTCACCGTTGCAGTCGAGCCGCCGATTGCCAGCATCCGTATCGACAACCAGGTCAAGCCGGTAGCCTCAAAGAAATGCACCGGTGATGTGCGCTACAACCCGGTGCCCCAGGCCGACGGCATCAGTGTCACGGTCAGCGGCCAACTGGGTGACGGCTGCAACTCGCAAACCTACTTGTCGCTGCTCGACCATTCCACCTACGCCGCCGGTGCCGTGCGCGCAATCTGGAACGAACTGGGTGGCAACATCCAGGGTGGCGACCGCATCGAGAATGTGCCCAAGAGTGCTCGTCTGCTGGCCCGCGCCTTCTCGCCAGACCTGGTGGAAGTGATCCGCGACATCAACAAGTACAGCAACAACACCATGGCCCAGCAGCTGTTCCTGAGCCTTGGCGCGCAGTTCCGCACCGATGCCGATGGTGACGACGCCCGTGCTGCCCAGCGCGTGGTACGCCAATGGCTGGCGAAAAAGGGTATTACTGCGCCGCATCTGGTGATGGAAAACGGCTCTGGCCTGTCGCGTGCCGAACGGGTCAGTACCCGGGAAATGGCCGAGATGCTGAAAGCCGCCTGGAAGAGCCCTTACGCTGCCGAATTCATGAGCTCGATGCCGCTGGTGGGCATGGACGGCACGATGCGCAAGCGTCTCAAGCGCACCGCGATGACCGGTGAAGGGCACATCAAGACCGGCACACTGAACACTGTGCGGGCGATTGCCGGCTTCAGTCGCGACAGCAACGGCCATACCTGGGCAGTGGCAGCGATTCTCAACGACCCTAAACCGTGGGGTGCCTCGCAGGTGCTGGATCAGGTGTTGCTTGACCTGTATCGCCAGCCGAAGCTGGCGGGCAGTACAGCAGCTAATTGATTGGTTAGACTGTATTGGCCTTTTCGCGGGTGAACCCGCTCCTACAGGGGTGAGCACGGCTTACCAAACCTGTGCAACCTGTAGGAGCGGTTTTCGCCGCGAAAGGCTTGGTACCGGCAACCGACAGCGCTTAGGCCGACTCCCCCTCCACCCGGTCCCGCCCGGCCTGTTTGGCCGCATACACGCCGGCGTCGGCGCGCAACAGCAAGGCATCAGCGCCTTCGCCCGACCGCCAACCCGCCACCCCAAAGCTTGCAGTCACCTGGCCCACGCCTTCCACCGGCACATTGCGCACCCCTTGCCACAACTCCAGCGCCAGCAACCGCGCCTGATCGACATCGCTGCCCGGGCAAAGCACCATGAACTCTTCCCCGCCCAAGCGGCAAAACACATCGGTACGCCGTAAACGCTGACCGATGCGCTGGCACAGGCTACGCAGCACCCGGTCGCCGACGGCATGGCCGAAGCGGTCGTTGATGCGCTTGAAGTGATCGATGTCGAGCATGATCACCGCCAGCGCCAAGCCATCGCGCTGGGCCCGTTCCAGTTCGATCTTGAGCCGCTCCTGGAAGTAGCGACGATTATGGATACCGGTCAGCGAGTCGGTGACCGACAGCGCCCGCAACTCTTCCTCCACGCCCTTCAGGTCGGAGATGTCAGTCAGGTAGCCATGCCACAGCGTGCAGCCCTGCTCGCCCACTTCCGGGGTCGCCTCGCCACGCACCCAGCGCAGTCCGGCCCGGGGCAGGCAGACGCGATACTCCTCGCGCCAGGGTGACAGGTGTTCGGCCGAATAGCGCACCGAGCGGCGCACGCGCTCCAGGTCATCGGGGTGGATACGTTCGAACACCCCCGAGGCATCCTCACGCAATTGCATGAGGTCGACCTCATAAATGTCATACAGGCCCATGCTGGCATATGGAAAACACGAATGGCCGTTGGCATCCAGGCGATATTGGTAGATGCCGCCCGGCACCTCGGCACTGAGCTTTTCCAGCAACCGGTCACGCGCTGCCAACGCCTCATGCACCCGGCGCCGCTCGGTCACGTCAATGCAGATGGCCAGGTAGCCAACCCACAACCCCTGTTCGTCGAGCATGGCAGTCACTAGCATGTTGGCGACCAGCTGGCTGCCATCAGCCCGTAGCAAGGTCCACTCGCCAGGCTCGGCCCCGTGCTCCTGTACCGTTTCAGCGAACATCGCCTGGCCCCCAGCAATGGCGCGGCCAAAACGCAAGCTCAAGGCATGGGCACGCAGGTTCAGCTCCTCCGGCAGCACCAGGTCTTCAAGGCGCAAGCGGCCGATCGCTTCGCTGGCCGCGTAACCGAGCATGCGTTCGGCACCGGCGTTGAACGTGCTGACCACCCCCTTGAGGTTGGTGGCGATGATCGCCACCTGGGTCGCGGCATCCAGCACACCGCGCAGTTGGTTGTGGGTGCCACGCAACGACTGCTCGCTGACCTGCAACTCGGCCGTACGCTGAGCGACCAAGGCCAGGGCGCGCTGACGCTGGCTCAACAGGCTGTAGAGCAGCACGCTGAGCAACAGGCTCAACAGTCCGCCCAACAAACCGACCGCCAGCACTGCCGAGGAGCGGTTCGCCTGCACGAACGCCTGGCTCGGCTGAATGCTCAGCTGGAAATAGTGATCGGCCAGGCGCAACAACTGATTGCTGGCCAGGGCCAAGGGCGCGACCTGATTTTGCGAATCGAACATCACGACGGGGCCTTGTAACCCAGACGGGTCCGTGATGCGCACGACAAGGTTGTCATCAGTCGCTACCGGCCGACCGTCGCTGACCAGCTCGCGCATGCTCAGCAAGGCCACCACATAACCCGCTGCAGCACCGCGGGGGTCGGCATCGGAAAATACCGGCGCGACCATCAACAGGCCGCGCTCTGCCGAGTGGGTATCGAACAGGGCCAATGGCTCGGACACCGCCATGCTGCCCGGCCCCAACGCCCGCGCCAAGGCTGCCTGAGGCTCGCTTCGGCCAGCGAGGTCCAGGCCGTAGGGCAACCCGGGCAGTTCGCCCGATTGGGTATAGAGTACCGGGAAGTAATGATCGCGCTGCGACGCCGGGCGCCACTGGCCTTGCGCGTCCGTGTCCCGGATCACATAGCCTGGGCCGGTATGGTCACTGGCCAGGCGCTCGAATTCGGCGCGTTGCGCAGCCTCGACGCGCGGCGCCCAGGCATAGGCCAGGGTGCGCTGTAGCAGTGGCCGCGCATAGCCGTCAAATTCGCGCGGGCTGATGTCGTTGGAAAAGCTGAAAAACCGCCGCAGCCCGTCCAGGCGCTGCTGCTGTTCGTCAAAGCGCTCGGCAATACGGCTGGCGCGCTCGCTGGCCAGCAGCTCGAAGCGCTGGCGCAGTTGCTGTTTGTAGAAGGTGTGCGCGGCAAATGCCAAGGCGGCGGTCAACAAGCCGCCCGCCACCAGTGCAATCAGCGCCATCGCCCAGGCGGACACCCTCTCTGTGCACAAGCCAAGCAACCGCGCACGCACGCCACACTTTGACATACACCCATCTCGTCACGTCAGCGTCCTGCGGATTATCTTGCCCTGCCCTCAGTTATAGCTATTGGCCATTAGCCGTGCAATGTACCTCGTCGCCTCAACGAAGCTGCAAACGCCAGGCGCGATGGATACGGTTATTACGGGCGAAGTCCGGGTCCAGGGTCTGCGCGCTGATTTCTTCCACCACGTAACGCGCCATCAGGTGCTCGTCCAGCTGGAACTTGCGGAAGTTGTTGGAGAAATACAGCACACCACCCGGCGCCAGACGGGCCATGGCCAGGTCCAACAGCTGAACATGGTCACGCTGCACGTCGAATACACCTTCCATGCGCTTGGAGTTGGAGAAGGTTGGCGGGTCGATGAAGATCAGGTCGTAGCTGTCACGGTTGCCTTCCAGCCAAGCCATTACATCGCTTTGCTCCAGGCGGTTGCGCTCGGAATAGCCATTGAGTGCCAGGTTACGCCGCGCCCAGTCCAGGTAGGTTTTCGACAGGTCGACGCTGGTGGTGCTGCGCGCACCGCCCTTGGCCGCGTGCACGGTGGCCGTGGCGGTGTAGCAGAACAGGTTGAGGAAGCGCTTGCCGGCAGCCTCACGCTGGATGCGCATACGCATCGGGCGGTGGTCGAGGAACAGCCCGGTATCCAGGTAGTCGGTGAGGTTGACCAGCAGCTTGACGCCACCTTCGTTCACTTCCTGGAAGCGGCCCTCGGTAGCCTGACGTTCGTACTGGCGCGTGCCGCTTTGCCGCTCGCGACGTTTGAGCACTACACGCTGCGGCGAAATGCCCAACGCCTGCGGGATGGCCGCCAGTGCATCGAGCAGACGCGCCTGAGCCTTGTCCGGGTCGACCGAACGTGGCGCGGCGTATTCCTGCACGTGTACCCAGTCCTGGTACAGGTCGACCGCCAGGGCATATTCAGGCATGTCGGCATCGTACAGGCGATAGCAGTCGACCTGCTCGCGACGGGCCCACTTGCCCAGTTGCTTGAGGTTCTTCTGCAGGCGGTTGGCAAACATCTGCGCCCCTTCCGACAGCCGCGCGGGCTCGCTGGCCTGTGGTGCCTGCTGACGGGTTTCGGTGCCTTCAGGCTGCGCTTCGCGGCGTTCACCGGTGACGAACTGGTCCGGCTGCACCTTGAACAGCAGCAGCTTGCATGGCAATGCGCCGTTCCAGAACGCGTACTGCTTGTGGCTACGAATGCCCATGCGCTTGCCCAGTTGCGGCGCACCAGTGAATACCGCTGCTTCCCAGCCCATGCAGGCCTGGCGCAGGCGCTCGCCCAGATTCTGGTAGAGGTACAGCAGGCTGGCTTCGTCACCCAGACGCTCACCGTAGGGCGGGTTGCTGATGACCAGGCCTTTCTGGTTCTGGTCCGGGCGCGGCTCGAAGGTACTGACTTCGCCTTGGTAGATCTTCACCCAGTCGCCCAAGCCGGCACGCTCGACGTTGTTGCGGCCCGGCTGGATCAGCCGCGGGTCAGCCTCGTAGCCACGGATCCACAGCGGTGGCTTGGCCAGGCCGGCCTGCGCGCGCGCCTGCGCTTCGTCATGCACCTTGCGCCACAGCGCCGGCACATGGCCGAGCCAGGCACTGAAGCCCCAGCGTTCGCGCTTGAGGTTGGGGGCGATATCGGCGGCGATCATCGCTGCCTCGACCAGGAAGGTACCCACACCGCACATCGGGTCGGCCAGCGCACCACCTTCGGCAGCAATACGCGGCCAGCCAGCACGGATCAGCACCGCTGCCGCCAGGTTTTCCTTCAGCGGTGCGGCGCCTTGCTGCAGGCGGTAGCCACGCTGGTGCAGGCTGTGCCCGGACAGGTCGAGGGACAAAATGGCCTCGCCGCGGTCCAGGCGCAGGTGCACACGCACGTCAGGGTCGATCTTTTCGACTGACGGGCGCAGGCCTTCGCGGTTACGCAGCTTGTCTACGATCGCATCCTTGACCTTCAGCGCACCGAAGTGAGTATTGTCGATGCCTGAGCCATGGCCGCTGAACTCCACAGCCAGGGTGCCGTCGGCTGCCAGGTGGTCAGCCCAGTCGACCGCGTGCACGCCGTCGTAAAGGTCGTCGGCGTTCTTCATCGAGAAGCGCTTGAGCACCAGCAATACGCGGTTGGCCAGACGTGACCAGACACACAGGCGGTAAGCAGTTTCCATGTCGGCGGCGCCGCGAATGGCCGAGGTGTGCTCGCGCACCTCGTCAAGGCCGAGGCCCTTGGCCTCTTCGGCGAGCAGGCTTTCAAGGCCTTTGGGACAGGTGAGGTAAAGTTCGAAACGGTCCGACATGAGTATTCCAGCGCCTTGGGCTATTTGACTGACGGGGCGACGCATCGCCCCGCGATGTTTGCCCGTACACCTTTCCAGCAGGCGTGCGGGTGGCCCTCTGCGGCACACAACGTGCTGCAGAAAAGCCGGGCCGCCTGACCGATCCGTGCTTGGCCCAGTGGCAAAGACAGCTTAGATCATCAGGCAGTACGTGTAATTCTGGCGATCTGCGGGCCAATGTGACCCTTCGTCGCATTTCAAATTATTTCTGTCATCCGCAAACAACGCTGGCGAAATGACGTCAAAGAACGGCAAACCCCGATCATTGCAGGGCTAAACACCAAACAAGGTTGAGTCGCATTTATTTACTTATCCCCTCACCCTTGGAAAGGTTACGTGCTTATGACAAATCGATCATTCACACCGTGACTCGCATTCGATAGAACTGGTCTCAGGCCGCTTCGCAACGAGGCGGCACTTTCAGCTCGCCACGCCGGCAGCGAGCGCAAACCGGCAGAACGACTCTGCCCGGCCTCGGAGAGGCCGACGGGACATTACAGTCAACAAGTGAGGGCAACACCCTATGAGAAGACTTAAGCGTGATCCGTTGGAAAGAGCATATTCACGTGGCTACCAATACGGGGTCACCGGCAAATCCCGCGAACTTTGCCCCTTCAATCTTCCTTCTGTTCGCCAAGCCTGGATCAACGGCTGGCGTGAAGGTCGCGGTGATAACTGGGACGGAATGACTGGCACCGCTGGCATCCATAGACTCAACGAAAATCACGCCGTTGGCTGAACGAGGACACTGAATTCGATTTACCATGCACGCCCCATCCGGGCGGCGGGCGAAGGCCCAGGGGCCCCTTGAAGGGGCCCTTTTTTATGCCTTGGCAAACCTCATAAGCTGTACCCACTATCCCTGCAAGAGCGGGCTTGCCCGCGAACCGGCCCGTCAGGTCACCGCGGCATTGCCGCGATAGCATCCACCGCTTCGCGAATCAGCGCCGGCCCTTTGTAAATGAAGCCCGAGTAGATCTGCACCAGGCTCGCCCCGGCCGCGATCTTCTCGGCAGCATGGCGGCCTTCGGTAATGCCCCCGGCGGCAATGATCGGCAACTTGCCGCCCAGCTCACCTGCCAGCACCTTGACGATATGGGTGCTCTTCTCCAGCACTGGTGCGCCCGACAGGCCGCCCGCCTCGCCACCGTACGGCAATGCTTCGACACCTTCACGGCCCAGCGTGGTGTTGGTGGCGATCACCGCATCCATGCCCGACGCCATCAGCGCAGCGGCCACCAGCGCCGTTTCTTCGTCGCTCATGTCCGGCGCGATCTTGATTGCCAGGGGCACGCGCTTGCCATGTGCACCGGCCAGTTGTTCGCGGCGCTCGGCCAGGGCGTCGAGCAACTGCTTGAGCGAGTCGCCGAACTGCAGGCTGCGCAGGCCCGGGGTGTTGGGCGAGCTGACATTGACCGTGATGTAGCTGGCGGCGGTGTAGACCTTGTCCAGGCAGATCAGATAGTCATCGACGGCACGTTCGACCGGGGTATCGAAGTTCTTGCCGATGTTGATGCCCAGCACCCCCTTGTAGCGCGAGGCGCGTACGCGGTCGAGCAGGTGATCAACGCCCAGGTTGTTGAAGCCCATGCGGTTGATGATGGCCGTGGCTTCCGGCAGGCGGAACAACCGTGGCTTGGGGTTGCCAGGCTGCGGACGCGGGGTGACAGTGCCGATTTCGACAAAGCCGAAGCCCAGCTGGGCGAAGCCGTCGATGGCCGCGCCGTTCTTGTCCAGGCCAGCTGCCAGCCCCACCGGGTTGGCAAAGTTCAAGCCCATGACCGAAACCGGCAATGACGCCGGTTGCTTGCACAGCATGCCATTGAGGCCCATACGGCCACCGGCGCCGATCAGGTCCAGGGACAGGTCGTGGGAAGTTTCCGGGGAAAGCTTGAACAGCAGCTGGCGGGCCAGGGTATACATGGGCGGGCAAGGCTCAGGGTGAGTGAGGGGGCGATTATAGCCAGCGTGGGGCTGGCAGGACAGCAAATCGTGGAGCGCTTGGCACATCGGTTGCACCCGTTCAGCCCACAGCCTTATCAGTAAGGGCGAGGACTCTTGTGAACACTGTACCCCGAGCAACGCCCCTGGCCTGGGTCAACGGCAGCGACGCGCCGGAAAAAACCAGCCTGAACATCGGCTACATGGCCCTGACCGACTGCGCCTCGGTCGTGGTCACCGCCACCCAGGGCTTCGCCCAGCAGCACGGCCTTACCCTCAACCTCAAGCGCCAGGGCTCGTGGGCCGGGCTGCGCGACAAGCTGGTCAGCGGCGAACTGGACGCCGCGCATTGCCTGTATGGCCTGGTCTACGCCGTGCATCTGGGCATTGGCGGCGTACCCGCCAGCGACATGGCGGTGCTCATGGGCCTGAACCAGAACGCCCAGGCTATCAACCTGTCCCCTGCCTTGCAGCGCAAGGGCGTGACCAACCCTGAGGCGCTGGCGCGCCTGGTGCACCAGCATGGCGCACGCCTGACGTTCGCCCAGACCTTCCCCACCGGCACCCACGCCATGTGGTTGTATTACTGGCTGGCCAGCCAGGGCATCCACCCGCTGCGCGACGTCGACAGCGTCGTGGTGCCACCGGCGCAGATGGCTGCACACCTCCAGGCCGGGCGCATTGACGGCTTCTGCGTCGGCGAGCCCTGGGCCGCCGACGCGGTGGCCAAAGGCCAAGGCTTCACCCTAGCCACCAGCCAGTCGATCTGGCCGGATCACCCGGAAAAGGTCCTGGCCTGCGCCCGCGTCTTTGCCGAGCAATACCCCAACAGCGCCCGTGCGCTGATCAAGGCGATCCTCACCGCCAGCCGGTTCATCGAGCAAAGCCCGGAAAACCGCCGCAGCACCGCGCAACTGCTCAGCGCAAGTGCCTATCTGGACACCCCGCTGGACAGCATAGCCCCCCGCCTGCTCGGCCACTATGAGGATGGCCTGGGCAACCAATGGCAAGACCCACATGCCCTGCGCCTGTTCGACCAGGGCCGGGCCAACCTGCCCTATCTGTCCGACGGTATGTGGTTCATGACCCAGTTCCGCCGCTGGGGCCTGCTGCGCGAAGACCCTGACTACTTCGGCGTGGCCCGGCAGGTCCAGCAACTGCAGTTGTACAGCGAGGCCGCACACAGCCTGGGCATCGCTTGCCCAGGCCAAACGATGCGCAGCAGCCTGCTGATCGATGGCTCCCGCTGGGATGGCAGCGACCCCTTCGGCTATGCCCGCAGTTTCAGCTTGCATGCCTTGGGTGACTTGCCCGATGCCCGTGTCGGCGCGTGAGGGGGGCGAACATGCTGCGCATCCTGCTGATCGACGACACCCAGAGCAAGCTCGGCCGCCTCAGGGCGGCGTTGAGTGAGGCCGGCTTCGAGATCATCGAAGCCCCAGACCTGACCATCGACCTGCCCGCCTGCGTCGAAACGGTGCGCCCCGACGTGGTATTGATCGATACCGACTCACCAGACCGCGATGTGATGGAACAGGTAGTGCTGGTGAGCCGTGACCAGCCGCGGCCCATCGTGTTGTTCACCGACGAGCACGACCCCGGGATGATGCGTCAGGCGATCCAGGCCGGGGTCAGCGCCTATATCGTCGAGGGTATCCATGCTGCGCGGCTGCAGCCAATCCTGGACGTGGCCATGGCCCGCTTCGAGAGCGACCAGGCACTGAAGGCGCAGCTGCTGGCGCGCGACCAGCAACTGGCCGAACGCAAGCGCATCGAGCAAGCCAAGGGTTTGCTGATGAAGATGAAGGACTGCAACGAAGAACAGGCCTATACCCTGATGCGTCGCCAGGCCATGAGCCGGCAGCAGAAGCTGATCCAGGTGGCCGAACAGATCATTGCCATGCATGAGATGCTCGGCTGATGCGCTGAAAATCTCAAGCCAGCCCCACCAGAAGTTGGCCCATCTCTTGCTCAACAAAACTCACCGGTAGCCAACGGCGGTTACCCCACTTGAATCCCGACAAAGACGTCGCTCTCCCCTCCACGCCCGTGGAGCGGGTAGCGGCGTTTTTTTCGTTCCGTTGTACTACCGAGTGAGGTGTTCGATGAGTACCAGCTTCTGGAAATCCGGGCATGTGCCCACGCTGTTCGCCGCATTTCTGTATTTCGACCTCAGCTTCATGGTCTGGTACCTGCTGGGCCCGCTGGCGGTGCAGATTGCTGCCGACCTGCAACTGAGCGCACAACAGCGGGGCCTGATGGTGGCCACGCCGATCCTGGCCGGGGCAATCCTGCGCTTTGCCATGGGCATTCTGGTCGACCGCCTGTCGCCCAAGACGGCTGGCCTGATCGGCCAGGTCGTGGTCATCGTCGCCCTCGCCGCAGCCTGGTACCTTGGCGTACACAGCTATGAACAGGCCCTGCTGCTCGGCGTGTTCCTGGGCTTTGCCGGTGCGTCCTTCGCCGTCTCGCTGCCGCTGGCCTCGCAGTGGTACCCGCCACAGCACCAAGGCAAAGCCATGGGCATCGCCGGCGCCGGCAACTCCGGCACGGTGTTCGCGGCCTTGCTGGCACCGGCACTGGCAGCGGGCTTTGGCTGGAACAATGTGTTCGGCTTTGCGCTGATCCCGCTGTCACTGGCGCTGGTGGTGTTCGCCCTGTTGGCGCGCAATGCCCCGCAACGGCCCAAGCCAAAAGCCATGGCCGACTACCTCAAGGCACTGGGCGACCGTGACAGCTGGTGGTTCATGTTTTTCTACAGCGTTACCTTCGGCGGTTTCATCGGCCTGGCCAGTGCCCTGCCCGGCTACTTCAGTGACCAATACGGCCTGAGCCCGGTCACCGCCGGCTACTACACCGCCGCTTGCGTGTTCGCCGGCAGCCTGATGCGCCCGCTTGGCGGCGCCCTGGCTGACCGTTTTGGCGGCATCCGCACCCTGCTGGGCATGTACGGCGTCGCCGCCATCTGCATTGCCGCCGTCGGCTTCAACCTGCCCTCTGCCGCGGCCGCACTGGCGCTGTTCGTCAGCGCCATGCTCGGCCTGGGTGCCGGCAATGGCGCCGTGTTCCAACTGGTGCCCCAACGCTTCCGCCAAGAAATCGGGGTAATGACCGGTCTGATCGGCATGGCCGGTGGCATCGGCGGCTTCCTGCTGGCAGCCGGGCTTGGCACCATCAAGCAGCACACTGGCGACTACCAACTGGGGCTGTGGCTGTTCGCCAGCCTGGGCCTGCTGGCCTGGTTCGGCCTGTACGGGGTGAAACAGCGCTGGCGCACCACCTGGGGCTCGACTGCAGTCACTGCAGCGCGGGTCTGAGGCACGCCGATGAGCCTGCAACTGAGCTTTGCCCAGGCCAGCGCCACCGGGCCGCGCGCGGAAAACCAGGACGCCCTGCGCCTGGTGACACCGGCACCAGAACTGGCCGCCAGCAAAGGCTACCTGTTCGCGCTGGCCGACGGCGTCAGCCAATGTGCCGACGGCGGCCTGGCGGCACGCGCCAGCCTGCAGGCACTGGCCCTGGATTACTACGCCACGCCGGCCACCTGGAGCGTAGCCCAGGCCCTCGACCGTCTGCTGCTGGCGCAAAACCGCTGGTTGCGCGCCCAGGGCAGCGGCCAGCCGTTGTTGACCACGCTTAGCGCGCTGGTGTTGCGCGGCCGACGCTTTACCCTGGCCCATGTAGGCGACTGCCGGGTGTACCGCTGGCACGGGGGGACGCTGCAATGCCTGAGCGAAGACCATGTCTGGGACCAACCGGGCATGCAGCATGTACTGAAACGGGCACTGGGCCTGGACCAGCACCTGCTGGTGGATTACCTGGAAGGCGAGCTGCAACCGGGTGAATGCTTCCTGCTGCTCAGCGACGGGGTCTGGGCCAGCCTGGGCGAACAGCACATCCAGGCCGTGCTGCGCGAGCAAACTGACCTGCAACTGGCCGCCGACACCCTGGTGACCAGTGCGCACCTCAACGGCAGCAAGGACAACGCCAGCGCCTTGCTGGTGCAAGTCGATCAACTGGGCACGGCCAACCTGGGCGATACCCTGGCGCAACTGCAACAATGGCCAGTGCCCGGCCCGCTGCGCGAAGGCCAGGTGATCGACGGCTGGCAGGTCGAAACACTGCATGCGCACAGCCGCCAGTCCTTGCTGTACAAAGTGCGCGATAGCCAGAACCAGCCTTGGCTGCTCAAGACCCTGCCCCCGGCACGCGAACAGGAACCGGGGGCGGCACAAGGGCTGTTGCTGGAAGAGTGGTTTCTGCGCCGCATCGCCGGCCGGCACTTCCCCGAGCTACACACCGCCAGTCAGCGTCAGCACCTGTACTACGTGATGCGCGAATATCCCGGCCGAAACCTGGCGGCGTTGCTGGCCGAACAAGGCCCGCTGCCCTTGCCGCAATGGCTGGAAGTCGCCCGGCAACTGCTGCAGGCAGTCGGTGTGCTGCATCGGCGCAACTTGCTGCACCGCGATATCAAGCCAGACAACCTGCACCTGGGCCGTGATGGCCAGCTGCGCCTGCTGGACTTCGGCCTGGCTTATTGCCCGGGCCTGTCCGAAGACCCGCTGCACGAGCTGCCCGGCACACCCTCGTACATCGCCCCGGAAGCATTCGAAGGCCACCCGCCCAGCCCGCGTCAGGACTTGTATGCAGTGGGCGTGACCCTGTACCACCTGCTGACCGGACACTACCCGTACGGCGAGGTAGAGGCCTTTCAGCGCCCGCGCTTCAGCCAGCCGGTCAACGCCGCGCGCTACCGACCCGACCTGCCGGAATGGCTGCAGCACAACCTGCTGCAGGCCGTGGCGAGCGACCCGGCGCAGCGCTTCGAAACCGCCGAACACTGGTTGCTGCTGCTCGAGCGCGGCGACCGCCAGGAACTGCCCAGCCGACCCCGGCCGCTGCTGGAGCGCGAGCCGCTGAAGGTGTGGCGCACCCTGGCCCTGTTGTCGTTGCTGATCAATCTGATACTGCTGTTCACCCTGCTCAAGGGCTGAACGCACCTTGCCGATGAGGAAACCCTGATGAATGCAAAAGTATGGCTGGTCGGTGCCGGCCCTGGTGACCCTGAACTGCTCACCCTCAAGGCCGTGCGTGCGTTGCAGCAAGCCGCCGTGGTCATGGTCGACGACCTCGTCAACCCGGCAGTGCTCGAGCATTGCCCGCAGGCCCGGGTAATGACCGTGGGCAAGCGCGGCGGCTGCCGCTCTACACCGCAAGCGTTCATTCAGCGCCTGATGCTGCGCCACGCGCGACAGGGCCGTTGCGTGGTGCGGCTCAAGGGCGGCGACCCTTGCATCTTCGGCCGTGGCGGTGAGGAGGCACTGTGGCTGCAGGGCCATGGCATCGAAGTGGAGGTGATCAATGGCATCACTGCCGGCCTGGCCGGGGCCACGCAGTGCGGGATCCCCCTGACTTCACGGGGCGTGAGCCGAGGGGTGACGCTGGTGACGGCGCACACCCAGGACGATAGCGAACTGAACTGGGCGGCCTTGGCTCAGGGCGGGACAACGCTGGTGGTCTACATGGGGGTGGCGCGGCTGGAACAGGTGCGCCAGGGATTGCTGGCGGGGGGCATGGCGCCGGGAATGCCGGTGGCGATGATCGAAAACGCCTCGTTGCCGCAGCAGCGGGAGTGCAGAAGCGATGTGCAGGGAATGGTGGAAGCTGCGCGGGCGTTTGGCTTGCGTAGCCCGGCAATCCTGGTGATTGGAGAGGTGGTGGGAGAGCAACAGGCTGTGGGGCGGATCGCAATCGCAGGCTAACAGCAGGAACAGCCTTCGAGGCCGGTTAAACCCCAGGCAAAGAAAAACCCGGCCGAGGCCGGGTTTTTCATGAAGCTTCAAACCAATTACTTGGCCTGGGCTTCTACCTGAGCTTCAACGCGACGGTTGATAGCACGGCCTTCTTCGGTGGCGTTGTCAGCAACCGGACGGGTTTCGCCGTAGCCAACCGAGTCAACACGGCTGGATTCTACGCCGTACTGCTGGGTCAGCACTTGCTTGACAGCGTTGGCACGACGCTCGGACAGCTTCTGGTTGTAAGCGTCTGGACCCACGGAGTCAGTGTGACCTTCAACCACGGTGGTGGTTTGTGGGTACTGCTTCATGAAGTCAGCCAGGTTTTTGATGTCGCCGTAGCTGTTAGGCTTGACGACCGACTTGTCGAAGTCGAACTTGACGTCCAGCTCAACGCGAACGACTTCGGCAACAGCCGGGCAGCCGTCGGCGTCAACGGTAACGTTGGCCGGGGTGTCTGGGCACTTGTCGACGTTGTCGCACACGCCATCGTTGTCGGAGTCGGAGCAGACTTCAGCAACTGGAGCAGGAGCAGCTTCAGCTTGCTTCGGGCTACCGCCGAAGTTCAGGCCAACACCAACGCTCGGGGCCCACTCGGTGTCGCCCTGGTCGATGTTGTACTGAGCTTCTACGCCGGCACGGGCATAGAACATGTCGGTGATGTACCACTTGGCGCCAGCGCCAACGTTGGCGAAGGTGGAGTGGTCACGACCGCCACGGCCGGTCTGGCCCAGCGACTGGTGCGAGAAACCAGCGGAAACGTACGGACGGATGGCGTCGTACGGGTTGTTGAAGTGGTAAACGGCGTCCAGGGCGGTGTTCGAGCCCTTGATGTTCTTGCCGTCTTCGCCACGAGCGTTGTGCACTTCGTCGTAGCCCAGACGCAGCTCTACGTCGTCGGTCAGGAAGTAACCGATCGAGCCGCCGAACAGGTTGCCGTCGTTCTTGAAGTCGCGCTGGCTGTCGAAGAATTCTTTCTTGTAGAAGATTTCAGTCTCGACGGCGCCTTGACCTTGTGCCATAGCGCCAATCGAAGTGGCGGCTACAAGCGAACCAATGGCCAAGCCCAAGGTGTTTTTCAATTTCATCCGTTAAATCCCCATCTGGTGATAGTTAAGCAGTCCCACCACAAACAAGAGGGACAACTCGACGGCGAGTCTAGCAGAACTCGCCGGTTCGTTAGAGATATTTGCACGCCCCTAAGTTTCATCAAGGCCGGCAAATTTCTCCCGAAGCTTGTCTAGCGCGCGCTTGTAACGCATTTTCGTCGCGCTCAGGCCCATGTGCATGATGTCGGCAATTTCCTGAAATTCCAGCTCTGCGACAAAACGCAGCACCAGAATTTCCCGGTCAATCGGGTTCACATGCACCAGCCACTTGTCCAGCCCGCCTTTTTCTTCCGGCTTTGGAGCCTTGTCCTCGGACGCCTCTTCAACAGGGTCCAGACTCAAGGCATCCATCAACCGACGTTTGCGGCGCTCCTTGCGGTACTGGGTAATGCACTCGTTGTAGGTGATGCTGTAGAGCCAGGTCTTGAACTTCGACTTACCCTCGAAGTTTTTCAGCCCGTACAGCACTTTCAGCATCACTTCCTGACAGACATCGTCCGCGTCACGGTCGTTCCCCAGATAACGCGCACAGACGTTGAACAGGGTCCGTTGGTAGCGCCGCATGAGCTCTTCATAGGCGCGAGTAACGTGGTACAGCTCCTCATGCGAACGCGCCACCAACTCTTCGTCTGTGAGCTCGCGGGGGTCATAGCGCATGGGCGGCGAATGAACTTTATTCAAAACGGATCTGGCCGACAGTCAGGTCAATGTCGCCGCGCGACCCCGTGGGTCGAATTTCGCGGCGGCATACATTAACAGCTTTTGTGCGGTTAGCGGCTATTGACGCGCTGTTCAAGCAGTTCGCGGTTAGACAGCGACACCAGTTCGCCATCATCGGTCAGCAGCGTCGTCTTCACCGTACCGATCTCCTCGATATGCCCTTCGACCTCTCCAATCCGCACCTGCTGGCCCACTTGGTATAGCTCGCGCACGTAGATGCCGGCCAGGATCTGCCCGGCGATTTCGCGACTGCCAAGGCCCATGGCCAAGGCAACGGCCAGACCAACGGTAATCAGCCCGATAACGATGACGTGGTTCAGCAGGTCGGTTTTCACTTCCAGCTGGCTGATGGCCACCGAGATGCTGATGATGATCACAAGGCCTTGGGTGATACGCCCCAGGCCTGCCGAGTATTCCAGGCCGATACCTTCGGCAGCGCCACGCACCAGACCATTGGCCACCTGCGCCAGCAGGACGCCGGCCAGCAGCACCAGGGCCGCGCCGAACACTTTGGGCAAGTACAGGGCGAGCATGTCGAGGGTTGCCGAAACCCGCTCCAGGCCCAGCGATTCGGCGGCCGAGACCAGGAAGATGAGCAGCACGAACCAATAGACGATCTTGCCGATCAGGGTCGAGATTGGCACCTGGATGCCGCCCCGACCGAGCATTTTGGTGAGGCCGGTACCGGCCATCAGGCGGTCCAGGCCAAATTTGGCCAACAGTTTGGACAGCAGCGTGTCGAGCAGCTTGGCCACCACGAAACCGAGCAGCACCACGACCAGCGCGCCGAACAGGTTGGGGATGAAGTTCGCTACCTTGGTCCAAAGGGCAGTCATCGCGGTGACCAGGCTCTGGGTCCAGAGATCGAGTTCCATATTCAATCGGCCTTATCTGCTTTGCTGCCGGTGGCAGCGTTGCGGGAAGAGTGTCGACGCACCGGCGCAACATGCGCCGAGCCATTGTTCACGGCAATCAGCAGCGCCTGGCTCCAACGGCCAAGCAGGCTGAACAGATCACCCGCGCCAACCTGGCGGTTGGCGGTTTTCAGCACGCGACCCAGGCAAGCGGCGTCGTCCCGGTCGTCCCGGTCATTGCCGGAGGGTGACGCCTTGAGCAGGTCGCGCAGGGATTCTTCAAACGGATCGTGCATGGGCACCTCGCGCAGTGTCAGCAAGAGACGAGACGGCCGGGCGACGGGTCACACATCCTGTTGGCACGAAGGTTTCAAATTGCACCGCTATACCCATCGCAACCGCCGGAACAGCCACCACTGCCCTGCGGCCAACCCCAGCACGACAATGCAGGCGAACAGGAAGCCCAAAGGGTTTTCCGCCCCGGGGATGCCGCCGACATTGATGCCCAGCAGCCCGGTGACAAAGCTCATGGGCAGGAAGATGCAGGTGATGATGCCAAAGCGGTACATGGTGCGGTTCATCCGCTCGCTGCGCCGCCGATCCTCGCTTTCCAGCACCAGCGCAGCGCGTTCGCGGGCCAGTTCCAGCTCTTCGAGGTAGCGGATCAGGCTGTTGTTGAGTTCATTCCAGTAATCGGCGTCGGCATTGGCGAACCAGCTCCATTTGCTGCGCGACAACTGCGCGTAGATTTCCCGTTGCGGGGCGAGAAAGCGGCGCAAGCCAGCGGCACGGCGGCGGATCTGCTGCAGGCTGCCCTGCTCCGGGGCATACCGCTCGTCGGATTCGACCTTTTCTTCCTCCAGGTCGACGAGCTCGGCCAGGTCGCTGACCAGGCCCTGGACCTTTTCGGTGAGCAACTCACCCATCAACAACAACAGTTCCGAGGCCGATTTCGGTCCCCTGCCCTGTTCCAGCAACTGGAGAATTTCATCGCTGGCGCGCAACGGCCGCAGGCGCAGCGAGATGACCCGCTGCGCCTCGGCGAAGATGCGTACCGAAACCATGTCTTCGGGCTCGGCACCCGGATTGAGGTTGACCCCCCGCAGGAACAGCAACAGCTGTTCGTCCGCCATGGGCAGCAGGCGCGGCCGGGTGTTTTCTTCCAGCAGCAGCTCGCAGGCGAACTCGCTCAGGCCGCTGTCGTGCAGCAGCCAGGAGCGGGTTTGCGGATGGCTGCGATCCCAGTGCAGCCACAGGCTCTGCTCGGGTTGCAACTGCAGGTCGTCCAGTTCGGTACGGGCAATAGAACGCGCGCCGCCTTTGCCATCGAGCACCAGGGCATGCACCAGCCCCCACTGCGCGTTGTCTTCCTCGAACATCAAAGCTCCATCAGCGCGTGCTGCGCATTACTCCGGCATTTTCAGCGGGCTCGGCGAGACCAGCACGCCATTGTTGTCGGCATACACATACTCACCCGGGCGGAAGGTGACCCCGGCGAAGGTCACCACCACGTTGAGATCGCCAATACCGCGCTTGTCAGTCTTCATTGGGTGGCTGGCCAGGGCCTGCACGCCAACGTCGGTCTGGATCAGCACGTCGACATCACGCACACAGCCGTAGATCACCAAGCCTTCCCAACCGTTTTTTGCGGCTTTTTCGGCGAGCATGTCGCCCAGCAGCGCACGGCGCAGCGACCCCCCGCCATCGACCACCAGCACTTTGCCCTTGCCGTCGAGTTCGACCTGCTCCTTGACCAGCGAATTGTCCTCGAAACACTTGATGGTAACGATCTGGCCACCGAACGAATCGCGGCCACCGAAATTGCTGAACATCGGTTCCAGCACTTGTACCAGGTCCGGGTAGGCGTCACACAGGTCGGGCGTTACGTAATGCTGCATGGGAAGCTCCTGTCAGTCACAACGAAAGCGGTTATCGGCCAAGGCTACACCTTGGAGGCTGTCGCAGTCATCCGGGACCGGGCAGTCATTTGTATTCATCCTGCACCGGGCCTTCCACGCGTGACCCGTTCCGGCACAGGAACGCGCCGTTATCCAGGTGTAGGAGCGGGTTTACCCGCGAATACGGTGGTGGCGGCAACGGTGAACGGCCGGTGGAAATTGGCCAACAGGCCCGGCCCTTTCGCGGGTAAACCCGCCCCTACGACGGCCTGTGTCCAACCCCCGATGTGCGTCCACCACCAATCCGGTGTAGGAGCGGGTTTACCCGCGAATACGGTGGTGGCGGCAACGGTGAACGGCCGGTGGAAATTGGCCAGCAGGCCCGGCCCTTTTGCGGGTAAACCCGCCCCTACGACGGCCTGTGTCCAACCCCCGATGTGTGTCCACCACCAATCCGGTGTAGGAGCGGGTTTACCCGCGAATACGGTGGTGGCGGCAACGGTGAACGGCCGGTGGAAATTGGCCAGCAGGCCCGGCCCTTACGCGAGTAAACCCGCCCCTACGACGGCCTGTGTCCAACCCCCGATGTGCGTCCTCCACCAATCTGTGTAGGAGCGGGTTCACCCGCGAAGAGGCCATGACAGGTACAGCAAACTCAGCTGGCAGGCACAGGTTCCGCAACGACAGTGGACGCATGCACCGGCAGCAGCGGGTTGCGCAGCCAGCGCTCCACCAGCGGCCACACCTGCACCTGCGCGGCCTTGCTCACCAGCATGTCGACATGCCCAAAGGCCTCGAAACCTTCTTCACGACCCAGCCGCAGGAACTGCTTGCGCTCGCCGCCCAACTGCTCGAACAGCTTGCGACAGGCCCACACCGGGTCCTGGAAGTCCCCTGCACCGGCCACTGCCAGCAGCGGTACATCCACTTCAGCCAGCCCTGCCCACCAATCGTTCTGCTTGTCGCCAAAGCGCCCGAACAGGCCGTGCCAGCGCATGCTCTCCAAGGCGAGGCCTATCGGCTCGTCTTCAGGCCCACGCTTGAAACGTGGCCCGGATATCTGTCCCCAACGCTTGAGCACCAGCTTCGCGCCCCAAGCCAGCGGCGGCACTTTCAATGGCCAATAGACACGGCTGATCTGGGTACCGAACAACGCCACACTGGCGACTTGCCCAGGCTCCAGGAAGCCGCCACCCAGTGCTGCCGCCAATGTCGTCCCCCCCAGCGAATGGCCCACCCAGTGCGGCGCCTGGCCCGATTGCTCGCGCACGAAGGCGTTGATCAGCGGCAGGTCATCACGGGCGTAGGCAGCAACACTGTTGTGCTTCCAGGCAAGGTTGCGCGGCGACAAGCCATGGCCTCGCATTTCCGGGATCCAGACATCGAAACCGGCGCGCGCAAGGTAGGCGCCCAGGCCAACCCCTTTGGGCGAATACCAGAAACGCCGATTGGAAAAACTGCCGTGCAGGAGAATGACCGGCACGCCTTGGGCCTGAACCTGGTCGGCCAGCCCCAGACGGGTGATGGCGAGCTCGACGCTGGGGTCCGGGCCATTACCGGCCTTGATCCGATACACGTCTTCGCTGAGATCGCCGCGGCGCTCGGCACTGAGCAGGGCCACGGGGAATAGAGTGCTGCTGCTTTGCATAAGGTTGCTTGGTGCACAAAAAAGGGCGGGGTCCATTGCTGGAGCTCGCCCTGGAAAAAACCAGGCAGGAGGACGCCAGACGTCCCCCCGCGTTTTACTGCATCAGGCCGCGCCTTGGCCTTCGGCCAGGAAGAACCAGGTCTCGAGTACCGAGTCCGGGTTCAGCGAGACGCTTTCGATGCCCTGCTCCATCAGCCACTTGGCCAGGTCCGGGTGGTCCGATGGGCCTTGGCCGCAGATGCCGATGTACTTGCCAGCCTTGTTGCAGGCGGCAATGGCGTTGGCCAGCAGCTTCTTCACCGCAGGGTTACGCTCGTCGAACAGGTGGGCAATGATGCCCGAGTCACGGTCCAGGCCCAGGGTCAGCTGGGTCAGGTCGTTGGAGCCGATCGAGAAGCCGTCGAAGTATTCCAGGAACTCTTCGGCGAGGATGGCGTTGGACGGCAGTTCGCACATCATGATCACGCGCAGGCCGTTGTCGCCACGGGCCAGGCCGTTTTCGGCGAGCAGGTCGACAACCTGGCTGGCTTCGCCCAAGGTGCGCACGAACGGCACCATGATCTCGACGTTGGTCAGGCCCATTTCGTTGCGCACACGCTTCAGTGCACGGCACTCGAGCTCGAAGCAGTCACGGAACGATTCGCTGATGTAGCGCGACGCACCGCGGAAGCCCAGCATCGGGTTTTCTTCTTCTGGCTCGTACAGCTTGCCGCCGATCAAGTTGGCGTACTCGTTGGACTTGAAGTCCGACAGGCGCACGATGACCTTTTTCGGGTAGAAGGCCGCCGCCAGGGTGCTGATACCCTCGACCAGCTTCTCGACATAGAAGCCGACCGGGTCGTTGTAGCCGGCAATGCGCTTGTCGACGCTGTCTTTCAGGTCGGCAGGCAGGCCCGCATAGTTCAGCAGCGCCTTGGGGTGCACGCCGATCATGCGGTTGATGATGAACTCCAGGCGTGCCAGACCGACACCGGCGTTGGGCAGCTGGGCGAAGTCGAAGGCGCGGTCCGGGTTGCCGACGTTCATCATGATCTTGAACGGCAGTTCCGGCATGGCATCGACCGAGTTCTGCTTGATGTCGAAGCCCAGCTCACCTTCGAAGATGAAGCCGGTGTCGCCTTCGGCACAGGAAACGGTCACGCCCTGGCCGTCTTTCAGCACCTGGGTAGCGTTGCCGCAACCGACAACCGCCGGGATGCCCAGCTCACGAGCGATGATCGCCGCGTGGCAGGTACGGCCACCGCGGTTGGTGACGATGGCACTGGCGCGCTTCATCACCGGTTCCCAGTCAGGGTCGGTCATGTCGGAGACCAGTACGTCGCCCGGCTGGACCTTGTCCATTTCCGAGACGTCGTTGATGACGCGAACCTTGCCGGCGCCGATACGCTGGCCAATGGCACGGCCTTCGACCAGCACGGTGCCTTTCTCTTTGAGCAGGTAGCGTTCCATGACGTTGGCGCTGGAACGGCTCTTCACCGTCTCAGGGCGGGCCTGGACAATGTACAGCTTGCCGTCGTCACCGTCCTTGGCCCACTCGATGTCCATCGGGCGCTGGTAGTGCTGCTCGATGATCATGGCCTGCTTGGCCAGCTCGCTGACCTCGGCATCGGTCAGGCAGAAGCGTGCGCGCTCGGCGCGGTCGACTTCGACGGTCTTGACCGAACGACCGGCCTTAGCCTCGTCGCCGTAGATCATCTTGATCGCCTTGCTGCCCAGGTTACGGCGCAGGATGGCCGGGCGGCCGGCCTGCAGGGTGTTCTTGTGCACGTAGAATTCGTCAGGGTTGACTGCACCCTGTACGACGGTTTCGCCCAGGCCATAGGCGCCAGTGATGAACACCACGTCGCGGAAGCCCGACTCGGTATCGAGGGTGAACATCACCCCGGCAGTGCCGGTTTCCGAGCGGACCATGCGCTGCACGCCGGCAGACAGGGCCACCAGCTTGTGGTCGAAGCCCTGGTGCACGCGGTAGGCGATGGCGCGGTCGTTGAACAGCGAAGCGAACACTTCCTTGGCCGCGCGGATCACGTTATCGACGCCGCGGATGTTGAGGAAGGTTTCCTGCTGGCCGGCGAACGAGGCGTCCGGCAGGTCTTCAGCGGTAGCCGAGGAACGCACGGCAACGGCCATGTTGTCGTTGCCGGCGGCCATTTCGGCGAAGGCCGTACGGATTTCCGAATCCAGGCGTGGCGGGAATTCGGCTTCCATGACCCACTGGCGAATCTGCGCGCCGGTCTTGGTCAGGGCATTGATGTCGTCAACGTCCAGCGCGTCGAGCGCGGCGTGAATGCGGTCGTTCAGCCCACTCTGCTCGAGAAAGTCACGGTACGCCTGAGCCGTAGTGGCAAAGCCGCCCGGCACCGACACGCCGGCACCGGCGAGGTTACTGATCATCTCGCCCAGGGATGCGTTCTTGCCCCCCACATGCTCCACATCATGGACGCCGAGCTTATCGAGGGAAACTACGTACTCTACCAAGGTGATCTCTCCACTAACTGTGTTGGAAAAGCTCAAAAGGCGCCCGCCTGTCTTCTATGACTTGGCCGGGCGTTTGTGGCCTGTACCTGGAAAATAGGCGCTGCAAATGTGGCAGAATGTCGACAGCCGCATTCGGCAAACCGAACTTATCATATCCAAGAATCGTCATCAGCTTAAGGCCCAGATCGCAAATGAAACGAACCGCGTTCTTCATCTCCGACGGCACCGGTATCACTGCCGAAACCCTGGGCCAGAGTTTGCTCGCGCAATTTGAGAGCATTCCCTTCAACAAATTCACCCGTCCTTACATCGATTCGCCGGACAAAGCGCGGGCCATGGTCCAGCAAATCAACGCTGCGGCCGAGCGGGATGGGGTCCGCCCGATCATCTTCGACACCATTGTCAACCAGGACATCCGCGAGATCCTGGCGACGTCGAATGGCTTCATGATCGACATCTTTTCTTCGTTTTTATCCCCACTTGAGCAGGAATTGATCGCCCATTCGTCGTATTCCGTGGGCAAATCCCACTCGATTGGTGGCAATTCCAACTACATGGAACGCATCGAGGCGGTGAATTTCGCCCTGGATAACGACGATGGTGCACGCACCCACTACTACGACAAAGCCGACCTGATTCTGGTTGGCGTGTCGCGTTGCGGCAAAACCCCAACCTGCCTGTACATGGCCATGCAGTTCGGCATCCGTGCCGCCAATTACCCGCTGACCGAGGACGACATGGAGCGCCTGCAGCTGCCGGCGGTGCTGAAAAAGCACCACAGCAAGCTGTTCGGCCTGACCATCGACCCCGACCGCCTCACCGCCATCCGCCACGAACGCAAGCCCAACAGCCGTTATTCCAGCTTTGCCCAGTGCGAATTCGAAGTGCGTGAAGTGGAAAGCCTGTTCCGCAGGGAGAACATTCCCAATATCAATTCCACGCATTTTTCGGTGGAAGAGATTTCCGCCAAGATCCTGGTCGAAAAAGGCGTGGAGAGACGGTTCAAGTAACAGCCCCGCCCCCCCTGTAGGAGCGGGTTTACCCGCGAATACGGTAGCGGCGGCAACGGTGAACGGCCGGTGGAAATTGGCCAGCAGGGCCGGCCTCTTCGCGGGTGAACCCGCTCCTACACGACGGGCTGCGTCCAACCCCCGATGTGTGTCCACCACCCATCTGTGTAGGAGCGGGTTCACCCGCGAAAGGGCCAGCCCAGGCATACAAAAAAAGCCCCGGCATCACTGCCGGGGCTTTGTTTTACCTCACCACAAGGCTCAGGACGGCACCACCGCTGCCTGCCCGCTCATGGCCAGGTCGACCAGCTCGCGGTTGGCCACCGCGTACATCGCATAGTCAGTGCCCGTGGCATTGCGCAGGTCGTCGAGCATGGCGCGCCAGCGCTCCACCATTCCCCGATGCTGCTCTGACCACAGCGCCACGCGGGCATCCATGTCTTGCGGTGCATCGGCCATCTGCAGGACCGAAATGGTGATCGCCCGCTGCTGCAAGTCGATATCGTCGCGGAATGCCTCGCGCGCCAGCGCCTGCCAGTTGTTTTCCACCGGCAGGTTGCTGATTTCCTGCAGGTACCAGGTCAGGTCCAGCGCGCTGCCCACGGCGAAGAATGCCTTGGCCACCTGCGCAGGCTCATGGCCGGTAACGTCGGCCGCTTCAATGATCGGCAGCAGGGTGTACAGGTGGCTGGTACCCGCCACCATACGCGCCAGCAACTCCGGCACACCGGCGTCGACAAAGCCTTGGTAGCGCACCATCCAGCGTTCGCGGGTGGGGCCTTCGAGCAGCTCGTCAAGCTTCAGACCCAGCTGCGCAATCTTCGGCCCGAAGTGCGCGGTATCGCGCCCGGCGTCCTGTTCGTTGCGGCGGCTACGCAGGAACCAACGGGTGGCACGACGACCCAGTCGCATCAGCTCGTCCATCAGGGTGAGCTGGATCTCTGCCGGCACCTGATAGTCCAGCGCCTCAATCTGGCGGAACCAGTGCGGCAGGTGGAAGATGTCGCGTACGATCACGTAAGCACCGGCCACGTTGGCCGGGCTCATGCCGGTCGACTCCTTCAGGCGCTGGACGAAGGTGATACCCATGTTGTTGACCAGGTCGTTGGCGATCTGGGTGCTGACAATTTCGCGCTTCAGGCGGTGGCGGCGCATGGCCTCGGCGAACTTGCTGACCAGGGACGGCGGGAAAGCGGTTTCCATGTCACGGGTCAGGTAGTCGTCGTCCGGCACCAGCGATTTGAGCAGTTGCTCCTTGAGGTCGATCTTGCTGTACGAGATCAGCACCGACAGCTCGGCGCGGGTCAGGCCGTGGCCGGCAGCCAGGCGTTCGGCCAACTGCTCTTCGGACGGCAGGAATTCGATGGCACGGTCCAGCTTGCCCCGCGCCTCGAGGTCGGCCATCAGGCGCTTGTACTCGGCAATCCGCTCGCGGGCGCGGCGGGCAGCCAGCGACAATGCCTGGGTCTGCTTGTAGTTGTTGCCCAGTACCAGCCCGGCGACTTCGTCGGTCATGCTGCCCAGCAGCTGGTTGCGCTGCTTCTCGGTCATGTCGCCACCCTGCACCACTTCGTTGAGCAGGATCTTGATGTTGACCTCGTGGTCGGAGCAGTCCACGCCGCCGGCGTTGTCGATGAAGTCGGTGTTGGTGGCGCCGCCGTTCAGGCCGAACTCGACGCGGCCGAGCTGGGTCATGCCCAGGTTGCCGCCCTCGCCCACTACCTTGCAGCGCAGTTCGTTACCGTTGACCCGCAGCGCATCGTTGGCCTTGTCGCCGACATCGGCGTGGCTCTCCGTACTGGCCTTGACATAGGTCCCGATGCCACCGTTCCACAGCAGGTCTACCGGGGCCTTGAGCAGCGCATTGAGCAACTCGGTCGGGGTCAGGCGGTCGGCTTCGATGGCGAAGCGCTCTTTCATCTGCGGGCTGATGGCGATGCTCTTGGCACTGCGCGGGAAGATCCCGCCGCCTTCGGACATGATGCTGGTGTCGTAGTCACTCCAGGCCGAGCGCGGCAGGTCGAACAGGCGCTTGCGTTCAGCGAAGCTGGAAGCGGGCTCCGGGTTGGGGTCGATGAAGATATGCAGGTGGTTGAACGCGGCCACCAGTTGCAGCTTGTCGGACATCAGCAGGCCATTGCCGAACACGTCGCCGGCCATATCGCCCACACCAATGACGGTGATCGGGTCTTCCTGCACGTTGATGCCGCGCTCGCGGAAGTGGCGCTGCACACCCACCCAGGCACCGCGCGCGGTAATGCCCATCTTCTTGTGGTCGTAACCGGCCGAGCCGCCGGAAGCAAAAGCATCGCCCAGCCAGAAACCGTAGTCGATAGCGATGCCGTTGGCGATGTCGGAGAAGGTCGCGGTGCCTTTGTCGGCCGCTACCACCAGGTACGGGTCGTCATCGTCATGGCGCACCACGTTGGCCGGCGGCACCACGCCACCGTCCTTGAGGTTGTCGGTGATGTCGAGCAGGCCGGAAATGAAGATGCGGTAGCACGCCACGCCTTCGGCGGCAATCTCGTCACGGCTGCCGCCCAGCGGCAGGCGACGCGGCAGGAAACCACCCTTGGCGCCGACCGGCACGATGACCGAGTTCTTCACCTGCTGGGCTTTCACCAGCCCCAGCACTTCGGTACGGAAGTCCTCTTCGCGGTCGGACCAGCGCAGGCCACCACGGGCAACGTTGCCAAAGCGCAGGTGCACGCCCTCGACGCGTGGCGAATAGACGAATATCTCGAACTTTGGCACCGGTTTGGGCAGTTCGGGGATCAGCTTGGGGTTGAACTTGAAGCTGAAGTACGACTTGTTCTGGCCGTTTGCGTCGGGCTGGTAGAAGTTGGTACGCAGGGTGGCTTTGATCAAGTCCAGGTAGCGCCGCAGGATGCGGTCTTCGTTGAGCACCTGCACGTCATCCAGGGCGCTCAGGATGGCCTGTTCCAGGCGCTGCTGCTTGTCGTCAAGGTCGTCCTGGGTAAGCTTGCGCGCCAGGTAGAAGCGGGTCTTGAACAACCGGGTCAGCTCACGGGCGATGTCGGTGTGGTTGTTCAGGGTGCTGGCGATATAGCCCAGATCGAAGCCCAGACGGATCTGTTTCAGGTAACGGGCGTAGGCACGCAGCAAGGCCACGTCGCGCCACGGCAAGCCGGCGGTGAGCACCAGGCGGTTGAAAGCGTCGTTCTCGGCATCACCACGGACGATGTGGATGAAGGCGTCCTGCAGGGTGTCGTTGAGCTGCTGGATGTCCAGGCTCAGGCCTTCGCTGTAGGTGAAGGCAAAGTCGTGGATCCAGTATTCGCGGCCATTGGCATGGCGCAGGCGGTACGGGAACTCGCCGAGCACGCGCAGGCCGAGGTTTTCCAGGATCGGCAGCACGTCGGACAGCGCCAGCGGGGTGTCGGCGTGGTACAGCTTGCAGTGCAGGATGCGCTCGCCTACCTGGGTCAACGGCTGGTAGAAGCTCATTGCCAGCGGCTTGCTTTCCGACAGGTTC
This sequence comes from Pseudomonas sp. KCJK9058, assembly GCF_046230975.1. NCBI lineage: Bacteria > Pseudomonadati > Pseudomonadota > Gammaproteobacteria > Pseudomonadales > Pseudomonadaceae > Pseudomonas > Pseudomonas sp. KCJK9058. The sequence goes on along the minus strand of NZ_JBJJLR010000015.1, from coordinate 2,385 downwards.
AGCACATGCTGCAGGTCGACCACCGCCGAGTGCGCGGCGAAGCGCTCGCGGTATCCGGCCGGGAAGCCTTTGGGGAAATCGGCGAGGATGTTGGTGCCTTGGGCTTCGCCGAAGTTCTCCACCACCAGTGCCGAGTAGTCGTCATGCCACGAGCGGCAGGCCTGGATGACTTCGCGTTCCAGCTGCTGCGGGTCGATGTCGATACGGTTCTTGGGGTCGACCCGCAGGATCAGTTGCACACGGGCCAGTACCGATTCGGAGAAGAAGGTCCAGAACTCGCAGTCGCTGGCCTTCAGGCGCTCCATCAGCACCTGCTGGATCTTCTGCCGCACTTCGGTGGAGTAGATTTCCCGCGGGACGTAGGCCAGGCAGTAGCAGAAGCGGCCATACGGGTCTTTGCGCAGGAACACGCGGATCTTGTTGCGCTCCTGGATCTGCACGATTGCCATGACCGTGCTGAACAGCTCGTCGATCGGCGTCTGGAACAGGTCGTCGCGCGGCAGCACTTCCAGCACCTGGGCCAGTTCCTTGCCCAGGTGGGCCTTGGGATCGAAGCCCGAACGGCGCTCGACTTCGGCCACCTTCACGCGGATGTACGGAATGGCATGCACGCTTTCGCCATACACCGACGAGGTGTACAGCCCCATGAAGCGGTGCTCCTTGATGACCTTGCCGTCGGCGTCCAGCTGGCGGATCGACACATAGTCCGGGTAGGCCGGGCGATGCACGCGGCTGGGCAGCGCAGCCTTGGCGAACGACAGCAGCAGCGGCTCGTTGAGGTAGGCCACAGCGTAGTCTTCGATGCGCAGCTCTTCTGCGGTCAGGCCCACACGCAGCCGGCGCGGCAAGCCGAGGAACGACTGCTCGTCGTAGACCATCTGGCCGCCATCGGCGTCGCCCTTGACGGTGAATTCTTCATAGCCCAGGAAGGTGAAGTGGTTATCCAGCAGCCACTCGAGGAAGGCCTTGACTTCGCCCTTCTCGTTTTGGGCAGGACCAAAGCCGGTCTGTTCCACCTGCGCCACCACTTCACGCAGCTTGGCCTTCATCGGCTCGAAGTCGGCCACCACCACCCGTACCTCGGCCAGCACCTGCTCGATCTCGCGGGTCAGCACTGTCAGCTCGGCGGCATTGGCGCAGCGGTCGATCTCCAGGTACATCAGTGACTCGTAGCGCACGCCCTCGCCCTGGGTGCCCTTGGGCAGCAGTTCCAACAGCTCGCCCTTGGCGCCACGGCGCACGCTGAGCACGGTGGTTTGCAGGGTGTGGATGCTGTAGCCACGGCGGTTGAGCTCGGTACGCACCGAGTCGACCAGGAACGGCAAGTCATGGTGCAACACTTCGACCACGGTATGGGTCGACTGCCAGCCATTGCGTTCGTAATCAGGGTTGTACACCCGCACTTGCGGGTATTCGGGGTCGAAACGCTCGATGATGCGCCAGGCTGACAGGGTGCAGCCGGCCAGGTCGGAAAGCCTGCGCTGGGTGAGTTCGTCCAGAGAGATGATGCCGAAGAACTGCTCGGCGAACAGCGCCACTTGTGGCAGGGACTGCTCGCTGATGTGCTGCGCCAGGGCCGCTTGCAGTTGGTGCTGGAAGTCGGCTTTGCTGGCTGCGGTGAAGAACGCCATCTGTGGTACTCCGCTTGGGCTTTGTAATAATTGAAGCGTCGCTGCGTGCGCCGTGTACGGATCAACGATAGCCAACCCGTGGCATGACGGACGGTAAAAACCAGACGTTGAACGTGCGCAGGCACGCCCAGAGCTCGCCGAAGCTTAACGACTGATCGGTCATCTACGCTTGCAGCGCTGCGACAATTTCGGTCAAGGGGCGGTAACTTTACGTTTATGCCTGTACGCAAGACTGTCAGAATTCCCTTCCGTTTCCTTTGACCCGAGCCTGCTCATGCAAATCAACACCGCCCTGCTGTTCGCCACCCCTTGCGATGACGAGGAAGACAACATGGCGACCCTGTGCTGCCACAGCGACAAGGGTCAGATGTTCCTGCTTACCCGTTACCCGGACGAGGACACCGTCGACCTGACGCTGGATGACGAGCCGTCGACGCTGGATGGCCTTAAAGTGACCCTGAGCGCCAAGCGCCTGCTGATCGAAGTGGCGGCCGGCGACCGGGACGCGCTGAAGGGGGATGAAGCACTGGAAATCAACCTGACCAGCGAGCTGAGTGACATGGATGAAGTGAAGGAAACCCTGGAGAACATCCTGGCCGGTACTGGAACCCTGGTCTGCGAGCTTTGAACCCTGCCCCTGCCTAGTGGGAGCGCGGTCCATGTGGGAGCAACTGTCTTGCTCAATTTCTAAAAGCTGGCGCCTTCCCTGTGGGAGCGGGCTTGCCCGCGAACACGGGCGAAGCCCGTGCCATCT
>NZ_JBJJLR010000014.1:0-113371 GCF_046230975.1 Pseudomonas sp. KCJK9058 | reverse complement strand
TGCTTCGAGTGTTCCTGGTTTTTTTTTTTTTTTTACAAAGGCAACCATCGACGTCTACCCCCCTCATTTTGGTCGGCACCTCAAGATTTGTAAAAGAGACGCCCGCGGGGTTGTGAGAGATATTTTAAAGAAGACAGGGGCGGTTATCCCCTGCCCGCCATAAAAAATTCGACAGGTATCACGGAACCCCCCGAAGACCTTGTCCATGCAGGAGAGACGCGTCCCTTACAAATCGTCCTAGTGGTTGATTTCAAAGGATTTATTCACTTGAAAAAACAAGCACAGCAACGCGCCAAGTAGCGCATTGCAATAAAGACGGCTGCATTTCAGGGCACGTTTTTTAATGAATGGCTATTGAGTGCCAACTTTGAGCGCATAACTTTTTGCGTTCCGGATTTATTTTGCCTGCGCTCGGCGAAGTGTGCATTCGCCATGGATCCGTGCGCCCGAAAACTGTTGTTAATCAACCCAGCCCGGGTCTCTGCGGAGGCGCCGGCGTGATAAACACATGAGGTGATAGCGATGCGTATCAGCATCTTTGGTTTGGGTTATGTGGGTGCAGTCTGTGCAGGCTGCCTGACGGCGCGTGGCCATGAAGTGATCGGTGTGGACGTGTCCAGCACCAAGATCGACCTGATCAACCAGGGCAAGTCGCCCATCGTCGAACCTGGCCTGGAAGCACTGCTGCAACAGGGCATCGCCAATGGCCGCCTGCGCGGCACTACCGACTTCGCCGAAGCCATCCGTGCCAGCGATGTGTCGATGATCTGCGTGGGCACCCCCAGCAAGAAAAACGGCGACCTGGGCCTAGAGTACATCGAGTCCGTGTGCCGCGAGATTGGCTACGTGCTGCGTGACACCACCCGCCGTCACACCATCGTGGTGCGCAGCACCGTGCTGCCTGGCACCGTCAAGAACGTGGTCATCCCGATCCTGGAAGATTGCTCGGGCAAAAAGGCCGGCGTCGACTTCGGTGTGGCGGTCAACCCGGAATTCCTGCGTGAAAGCACCGCCATCAAGGACTACGACCAGCCCCCGATGACGGTCATCGGCGAACTGGACAGCGCCAGCGGTGACATCCTCCAGGCCCTGTACGAAGAACTCGACGCCCCGGTCATCCGCAAGCCGATCGAAGTGGCCGAGATGATCAAGTACACCTGCAACGTATGGCACGCCACCAAGGTCACCTTCGCCAACGAAATCGGCAACATCGCCAAGGCGGTGGGCGTCGATGGCCGCGAGGTGATGGACGTGGTCTGCCAGGACAAGGTCCTCAACCTGTCCCAGTACTACATGCGCCCTGGCTTCGCCTTCGGCGGCTCTTGCCTGCCCAAGGACGTACGCGCCCTCACCTACCGCGCCGCCAGCCTCGATGTCCGTGCACCGCTGCTCGACTCGCTGATGCGCAGCAACGAATCGCAGGTGCAGAACGCCTTCGAGCTGATCGAAGCCCACGACAAGCGCAAGGTCGCCCTGCTGGGCCTGAGCTTCAAGGCCGGCACCGACGACCTGCGCGAAAGCCCGCTGGTGGAACTGGCCGAGCGCCTGATCGGCAAGGGCTACCAGCTGGACATCTACGACGAGAACGTCCAGTACGCCCGTGTTCACGGCGCCAACAAGGACTACATCGAGTCGAAGATCCCGCACGTGTCGTCGCTGCTCAACGCCAACTTGCAGCAGGTGATCGACAACGCCGACATCATCGTCCTCGGCAACCGTGACGAGCAGTTCCGTGCGCTGGCCCTGCAAGCGCCAGCCGGCAAGCAGGTGATCGACCTGGTCGGCTTCATGAACAAACCGACCAGCACTACCGCCCGTACCGAAGGCATCTGCTGGTAAGTGCCCGGCCGGGCAGCGATGAGGCACTCGACAAGAGCCGCCTCCTCGCTGCCCACCCTTTCCCGAATTCTCGACGGATGCTGAACATGCAAAGGCTCCAGACAGTGCTGTTGCAGTGCGCCGGGTGGCTGCTCTACATGAGCCTGCTCATGCTGATCGCCCTGGCCCTGCCAGCTGATATCTTCGACTCGCAGTCGAAGCACTTCATCTTCCTGGTCGGCGCAGTCGGCATCTGGCGCTACTCCATGGGCGCCACCCATTTCATCCGCGGCATGATCTTCCTCTACGGCGTGTACCCGTACCTGCGCCGCAAGGTGCAGAAAATGGGTAACGCCACCGACCCGTCGCATGTCTACCTGATGGTCACCAGCTTCCGTATCGAAGCGCTGACCACCGCCCAGGTATACAGCTCGGTGATCCGCGAGGCGATCAACTGCGGCTTCCCCACCACCGTGGTCTGCTCGCTGGTGGAAATGTCCGATGAACTGCTGGTGAAGAGCCTGTGGGCCAAGTACAACCCGCCGGCCCACGTGAAGCTGGACATCGTGCGTATCGCCGGTACCGGCAAGCGCGATGGCCTGGCCTACGGCTTCCGCGCCATCTCGCGCATGCTGCCGGACGAGAACGCCGTGGTGGCGGTAATCGACGGTGACACCGTGCTGGCCGACGGCGTGGTACGCAAGACCGTGCCGTGGTTCAAGCTGTTCCCCAATGTGGGCGGCCTGACCACCAATGAATTCTGCGAAGTGCGTGGCGGCTACATCATGAGCGAGTGGCACAAGCTGCGCTTCGCCCAGCGCCACATCAACATGTGCTCGATGGCCCTGTCCAAGCGCGTGCTTACCATGACCGGGCGCATGTCGATGTTCCGCGCCAGTGTGGTGACCAACCCCGAGTTCATCGCCGACGTCGAAAGCGACTCGCTGATGCACTGGCGCCTGGGCCGCTTCAAGTTCCTTACCGGGGACGACAAGTCCAGCTGGTTCAGCCTGATGCGGCTGGGCTACGACACCTTCTACGTGCCGGACGCCGCCATCAACACGGTCGAGCATCCGCCGGAAAAAAGCTTCCTCAAGGCCAGCCGCAAGCTGATGTACCGCTGGTACGGCAACAACCTGCGGCAGAACTCACGGGCACTGGGCCTTGGCCTGCGTCGCCTGGGGCTGTTCACCAGCATCGTGTTGTTCGACCAGCGCGTGTCGATGTGGACCAGCCTGCTGGGCCTGACCGTGGCGGTGATCGCCAGCCTCAAGTTCGGCATGGCCTTCTTGCTGGTGTACCTGCTGTGGATCGGCATTACGCGCCTGATCCTCACCATCATGCTGCTGTGCTCAGGCCACAACGTAGGCCCAGCCTACCCGCTGATTCTCTATTACAACCAGATCATCGGCGCGCTGATGAAGATCTACGTGTTCTTCCGCCTCGACAAGCAGTCGTGGACGCGTCAGCCCACTGCCCTCAAGCGTGACCTCGCCAGCTTTCAACAATGGTTCAACACCTGGTCCTCGCGGACCATGACCTTCTCGGCTGCCAGCATCTTCGTTGCTGTGCTGTTCATGGTCGTGTGAGCCCAACCCGGATCGGATCTAACAGGAACAAACCACCATGAATACCGCCGTGAACGTCAATGTCGTGCATGAGTCCGAAGCCCAGCGCCAACACGCCCGGGTACGCATTCCCGCCAAGCTGCGGTTCCTGGACGCCCAGCGCCAGGTCCACGAGGTCAAGGTCGAAGACCTTTCTGCCGGCGGCCTGAGCTTCCACGCCAAGCAACCGCAGTCGGTGGGCGATGTGCTGCGCGGGCGCCTGCAGTTCGTGGTCGACAACCTGGGCCTGTCGATGGACATCGAGTTCCAGGTGCGCTCGTACAACCCGGACAATGGCCGTATCGGTGCGCAGTTCCAGAACCTTGAACCTCGCGACATCGCCACGTTGCGGCACATCATCACCAGCCACCTGTCGGGTGAGCTGATCAGCATCGGCGACGTACTCAGCACCCTGCAACGTGACAACTTCACCAAGGCGCGCAAGCAGAAGGACGGTGGGTCGGGCCTGAGCGCCTTCGGCCGCTTCAAGGCAGTCACCGTCACACTGGGCGTGTTCGTGGTCGGCGTTGCGGCCTTTGGCTTCGTCGCCAAATCGTTGTATGGCATGTATTTCGTCAGCCACGCCGAAGCCGGTGTGGTCGCAGTGCCGACCACCAACGTCACCATGCCGCGCGACGGTACCGTGAGCAGCCTGGTCGAAAGCGGTGGGCAGATCGCCAAGGGCGCGCCACTGGCCAGCTTCACCACCAGCATGCTGGACATGCTCAAGGGCAACCTTGAAGACGCACAGCTGGAGCCGGCGAAGATCGAGGAGCTGTTTGGCAAGCAACTGTCCGGCACCCTCACCAGCCCCTGCGATTGCGTGGTCGCGCGCCAGTTGGTGGACGACGGCCAGTACGCCGCCAAGGGCCAGCCGATCTTCCAGTTGATCCCACGCACCACCAACCCGATGGTCGAGGCGCGCTTCAGCTACCGCCAGTTCGACGAGGTCAAGCCGGGTACCCGGGTCAACTTCCAGGTGGCCGGCGAAGACGAAGTGCGCACCGGCCAGATCGTCAGCAGCGCCAGCCTCAACAGCGAAGACCTGTCCTCCGACATCCGCGTGCAGATCAAGCCAGACACCGGCCTGCCCGCCGAACTGGCCGGCCGCCCGGCCTCGGTCAACAGCGACCGTGGCCCCTCGCTGAACTGGCTGATCGACAAAGCCGTGGCCCGCGGCCTGTGAGGGACAGACAATGATCTCTGATACCTACAAGGTCCGCGTGAACCTGGGATTGTGTGCACTGGCCGCCGCCATCACCCTGGCCGGGTGTGCCGGCCTGCCCGACCAGCGTCTGGCCAACGAGGCCATGAAGCGCGGTGACACGGCATTGGCCGAGCGCAACTACAAGGCGCTGGCCGACCTGGGCTACAGCGAAGCGCAAGTCGGCCTTGCGGACATCAAGGTGGCCACCCGCGACCCCTCGCAAATCAAGGAAGCCGAAGCCACCTATCGCGCTGCAGCCGCCACGTCGCCACGCGCCCAGGCGCGCCTTGGCCGCCTGCTGGTGGCCAAGCCGGACAGCACCCAGGCCGAGCGCGAAGAAGCAGAGACCCTGCTCAAGCAAGCGGCCAGTCAAGGCGAAAGCAACACCCTGATCCCACTGGCGATGCTCTACCTCAGCTACCCGCAGAGCTTCCCCAAGGTCAACGCGCAGCAGCAGATCGACCAGTGGCGCGCCGCCGGCAACCCGGAAGCGGGCCTGGCCCAGGTGCTGCTGTACCGCACCCAGGGCACCTATGACCAGCACCTGGGCGAAGTGGAAAAGATCTGCAAGGCGGCGCTCAACAGCACCGACATCTGCTACGTCGAACTGGCCACCGTATACCAGAAACGCGGCCAGGCCGACCAGCAAGCCGCCCTGCTCGGCCAGTTGAAGGCCGCCTACGCCCGTGGCGCAGTGCCGGCCACCCGGATTGACAGCGTGGCCCGCGTGCTGGCCGACCGTAGCCTTGGCCAGACCGACGAAAAAACCGCCAAGGACCTGCTCGAGCAAGTAGCCCCGGCCAACCCGGCGTCCTGGGTCAGCCTGGCACAGCTGGTATACGACTTCCCCGAACTGGGCGACACCGACCAGTTGATGGCCTACATCGACAAAGGCCGCGAAGCTGAACAGCCACGCGCCGAACTGCTGCTGGGCCGTCTGTACTACGAAGGCAAAACCCTGCCAGCCGACGCTCAAAAAGCCGAGCAGCACCTGCAAGCCGCTGCCGAAGCCGGTGAGATCAGCGCCCATTACTACCTGGGCCAGCTCTACCGCCGCGGCTACCTGGGCAATGTCGAGCCGCAGAAAGCCGTCGACCACCTGCTGGCCGCCGCCCGTGGCGGGCAGAACAGCGCCGACTATGCCTTGGCTCAGCTGTTCAGCGAGGGCCACGGCATCCGCCCGCAACCGGGCAACGCCTGGGTGTTCGCCCAGCTGTCGCAGGCCAACCCGACGCCGCAATCAGCCGAACTGCTGCAGCAGCTCGACCAGCAACTGACACCTGATCAGCGCAACCAGGCCCAGCAACTGCTGGACCAGGAAAAGCGTGCACGCGGCAGCCTGGCGCAGGGCGCGAATAGCACCCTGGCCTTAGAAGCCCTGCAAGACGACGAAAAAGAAGTAGACGGTGAGGACTCGCTATGACGCTCAATCCCTTCGTGAAAGCCGGCATCGGCCTGAGCTTCGCCCTGCTGTGGTCCTGCCCGACCCTGGCGGAAATGACCGCTGAAAAAAACTTCGGCCTGGACGTGAAAATCACCGGCCAGTCGGAAGACGACCGTGACCTGGGCACCCGCTCTGGCGGCGACGTCAACGGCCTGGGCCTGGATCTGCGCCCGTGGGTGTACGGCGAGCGCGGTAACTGGAGTGCCTACGCCATGGGCCAGGCGGTCGCTGCGACCGACACCATCGAAACCGACACCTTGCGCCAGAACGACGATGGCACCAGCACCGAAACCGGCGACGATAGCCGTCAACCAGACAAAAGCTACCTGGCCATGCGCGAGTTCTGGGTCGGCTACAGCGGCCTTACCGCCTACCCAGGCGAGCAACTGCGCTTCGGTCGCCAGCGCCTGCGCAGCGACGATGGCATGTGGCGCGATACCAACATCGAAGCGCTGAACTGGACCTTCGATACCACCTTGCTCAAGGCCGACCTGGGCGTCGCCCAGCGCTTCAGCGAATACCGCACCGACCTCACCGAACTGGCGCCGGAAGACAAGGACCGCACCCACATCTACGGCAACGTCGCCACACAGTGGACCCCTGGCCACTGGGTTGGCCTGCGCGCTCACCACACACATGACAGCGGCAGCCTGAAGAGCCCCGGCGAAACGGTCGACGCGCTGGACAAGACCCGCACTGGCGACCTTACCTGGCTGGGTCTGGAGGCCAACAGCGACGCCTACAACTGGCGCAACGACCACACCGTGAATTACTGGGGCAGCGTCACCTGGCTGACCGGTGACCGTGACAAGCTGAGCACCCAGCAGGTGGGTGACGACCAAGTCGCCACCGGCAAGCAGAGCGGTGACGTCAACGCCTGGGCAACCGACCTCGGTATCCGCCTGCGTCTGGACCCGCAATGGCAGGTCGGCGCTGCGTACGCCCGCGGTAGCGGCGGCGGCGGCGATGACGGCTCGAACAACTTCGAGCAGACCGGCCTGGAGAGCAACCGCTCCAACTTCACCGGCACCCGCTCGCGTGTGCACCGCTTCGGCGAAGCGTTCCGCGGCGAGCTGGGCAACCTGCAGGCCGCCACCCTGTTCGCTTCGTGGCAGCTGCGTGACGACTATGACGCGAGTCTGATCTACCACAAATTCTGGCGGGTCGATGGCAACCAGAACATCGGTTCCAGTGGCATCAACGCGGTGGTCAACGACAACGGCGTGAATCGCCCGCTGGTCGATGGCGAAAAAGACCTCGGCCAGGAAATGGACGTGGTCGTGACCAAGTACTTCAAGCAAGGCCTGCTGCCGGCTTCGATGAGCCAGGCCATCGACGAGCCGTCAGCCCTGGTGCGCCTGCGTGCCGGTGTATTCAAGCCGGGCGACGCCTACGGCAAGGAAGCGGACTCGTACATGCACCGCGCCTTCGTCGACGTCATCTGGCGCTTCTGAGGCTGGTAGGGGACTGACCGTGATGAACCTTCACCCGCACTTACGTCACAGCCTGTTGGCCAGTGCCTTGCTGCTGGCAAGCGGCCTGGCCACTGCCGCAGAGCCCCAGGTGATCGCCAAGGAGCTGCAGCAGGCCAAGACCTATACGGTGGCCAGCGCACCGATCGAGCCGCTGCAGATGGACCCGCCAAAGCTGCCCGACCTGACCGGTTTCACGGCCGAGGCGGTGCAGAAGAAAATCGACCGCCGCCACAAGGGCAAGGTCAGCCTGCGCCGTATGTTCCAGGAGGACACCCTCAAGGAGTTCGTCGGCGGCGACAACAAGGCCGCCGAGTGGGTGCAGCGCCAGCACGGCATCCCACAGGCGATCTTCGTCGAAGACGGCCATGTCGACCTGACCGAGTTGAGCAAGAAGGTACCCAAACAGTACTTCAGCGAAGTCGAGCCTGGGGTTTACCTGGCACGCCTGCCGATCGTGGTCGGGCAAAAGGGCATCCTCGAGATCGACGGCAAGGTCAAACAGCTGCGCCTGTCCCAGGAGGGCGGCGCATTTCTGGTCAATGACGGCAAGCTGTTCGTAACCGATACCCAGGTGACCGGCTGGCGGGAAAAGGACAACGGCCCGGCGACCTTCCGCTCGCCCAAGGAATTCCGCCCGTTTCTGCTGTCGTGGGGCGGTACCGAGACCTACATCGTCAATACGAAAATGGCCAGCTTCGGCTACGCCAAGTCCAAGTCGTATGGCGTGAGCATCTCGCAGTACACGCCGAACATGGCCAAGCGCATGGGCCGCCCGGAGCCCACCGGCTGGATCATCGGTTCGGAGTTCAGCGACATGTGGTACGGCTTCTACTGTTACGAAACCCAGGACTTCGTGATCAAGGACAGCACCTACCGCGACAACATCGTCTACGGCATCGACCCGCACGACCGTTCGCATCGCCTGATCATCGCCGGCAACACGGTGTACGGCACCAAGAAGAAGCACGGCATCATCGTTTCGCGTGAGGTCAACGACAGCTGGATCATCAACAACAAGAGCTACAACAACAAGCTCTCGGGCGTGGTGATCGACCGTAACAGCGTCAACAACCTGGTGGCCTACAACGAGATCTACCGCAACCACACCGACGGCATCACCCTGTACGAAAGCGGCGACAACCTGATCTGGGGCAACAAGCTGGTCAACAACCGCCGCCACGGCATCCGCGTGCGCAACAGCGTGAACATCCGCCTGTACGAAAACGTCGCCATGGCCAACGGCCTGGTCGGCGTATACGGCCACATCAAGGACCTGTCCGACACCGACCGCGACATCGCCCTCGACCCATTCGACACCAAGGTGTCGCTGATCGTGGTGGGTGGCGAGCTGTCGGCCAACGGCTCCGGCCCGCTGTCGATCGACTCGCCGCTGTCGGTCGAGCTGTACAAGGTGTCCATGCTCGCCCCGCGCAAGGCCAGCGGCATCAGCCTCAATGGTGTGCTGGGTGAGCGCCAGGACGAAATCCTCGACCTGCTGGTACGCCAGCAGAAGGCTGTGCTGATCGACCCGGTCGAACGCCAGACCGAAATGATCGATTAAGGAAGCCCAGACCATGACTCCACACCTGATGAAACTGCTGGGCCTGTCCGCCGCCCTTCTGGCAATCAGCCAGGGCGTGCGCGCCGAAGACGTCAAGGCCCCGACCTTCAACGCCGAGCCCTGCTGCCAGTTGTGCCCTGAAGCGCACGATGCCAGCCGCTACACCACCCGCTATCAGCAAAACTTCACCACGCTGGTGCAGGCCCAGGGCGACTGGCTGTTCCGCACCCGTGAAGACCTGCGCACCGAGTTCAACACCACCCCAGCCGGCTACAAACGCCTGCAGCAAGTGCACGACGCGTTCAAGAAACGTGGTGTGGAACTGGTGGTGGTGTACCAGCCGACCCGTGGCCTGGTGAACCGCAACATGCTCAACCCGGCCGAAAAAGCCGCGTTCGACTACCAGAAGGCCCTGGGCAACTACCAGGCCATGCTCAAGCGCTTCGCCAGCATGGGTTACAACGTGCCCGACCTGTCACCGCTGACCAACGAGCAACTGGCCGCCGCTGACCAGGGCAAGGACTTCTACTTCCGTGGCGACCAGCACTGGACGCCGTACGGTGCCGAGCGCGCGGCGAAGATCGTGGCCGACACCGTGCACAAGATGCCGGCCTTCGAAGGCATCCCGCGCAAGGAATTCGAGACCAAGAAGTCCGGGCGCATGGGCAAGACCGGCACCCTGCACAACGTTGCCGGCCAACTGTGCGGCACCAGCTACGCCGTCCAGTACATGGACCAGTTCGCCACCGAGCCGAAAGGCGCGAGCGGTGGCGACGACCTGTTCGGTGACAGCGGCAATGCGCAGATCACCCTGGTCGGTACCAGCCACAGCGGCAAAAACTACAACTTCTCGGGCTTCCTCGAGCAATACATCGGCGCCGACGTGCTCAACGTCGCCTTCCCTGGCGGCGGCCTGGAAGGGTCGATGATCCAGTACCTGGGCAGCGAGGAATTCCAGAAGAACCCGCCGAAGATCCTGATCTGGGAATTCTCCCCGCTGTACCGCCTGGACCAGGAAACCATCTGGCGGCAAATCCTTGGCCTGCTCGATGACGGCTGCGATGACCGCCCAGCCCTGATGAGCGCCAGCGCCACCCTCAAGCCTGGCAAGAACGAGCTGATGGTCAACGGCAAGGGCGGCGTGATCAAAGACCTGATCAACCGCAACCTGCAGATGGACGTCAAGTTCGAAGACCCCTCGGTGAAGGTGTTGCAGGCCACCCTCTGGTACCTCAACGGCCGCCATGAGGACATCAAGCTGGAAAAACCGGAAACCTCCGACACCGACGGCCGCTTCGTCTTCCAGATGCGCGAAGACGAGGACTGGGCCAGCCAGAGCCTGCTGGCGTTCGAGGTACAAGGGCCGGAAAGCGGCACCCAGAAGGTCGAAGCCAAGCTCTGCAAACGCAACAACTTCGCCGTGCCTGCGCAGACCGCGCAGGCTGGCCAGTGAGGCGAACCATGACCCTTTTCAAGCGAATTTCCAGCCCCGCCCTGCTCGCGTTGGCCTTGTTTGGCGGTGCCGCGCACGCCGCGCTGGTACCGCCGCAGGGTTACTACCAGGGGATCGAAAAGCTCAAAACCGGTGAGGGTAACTTCCGCTGCGAAGCGGCGCCCAAGCCATACACCGGCCCGCTGCAGTTTCGCAGCAAGTACGAAGGCTCGGACAAGGCACGGGCAACGCTCAACGCAGCCTCGGAAAAAGCCTTCCGCACGTCGACCGAAGACATCACCACGCTGGAGAAAGGCGTGAGCAAGATGGTCGGCCAGTACATGCGCGACGGCCGCCCGGCGCAACTCGACTGCACCCTGACCTGGCTGGGTACCTGGGCACGCGCCGGTGCATTGCTGTCCACCGACTACAACCATACCGGCAAGTCGATGCGCAAATGGGCGCTGGGCAGCATGAGCGGTTCATGGTTGCGGCTGAAATTCTCCAACTCGCAGCCGCTGGCGGCACACCAGGCCGAGGCCGACCTGATCGAAAAATGGCTCAGCCGCCTGGCCGAGCAGACTGTGCGTGACTGGAGCGACCTGCCGCTGGAGAAGATCAACAACCACAGCTACTGGGCGGCCTGGTCAGTCATGGCTACCGCCGTCGCCACCGACCGTCGCGACCTGTTCGACTGGGCCGTGAAGGAATACAAGGTGGGCGCCAACCAGGTGGATGACCAAGGCTTCCTGCCCAACGAAATCAAGCGCAAGCAGCGCGCGCTGGCCTATCACAACTACGCCTTGCCGCCGCTGGCGATGATTGCCAGCTTCGCCCAGGCCAATGGCGTCGACCTGCGCGCCGAGAACAACTTCGCCTTGCAGCGCCTGGGTGAAGGCGTGCTGGCCGGCGCCCGCGATCCCAGCCACTTCAAGGCGCGGGCGGGCAAGAAACAGGACATGACCGACCTCAAGGTCGACAGCAAGTACTCCTGGCTCGAGCCCTGGTGTGCGCTGTACCACTGCGTTGGCGACACGCTTGAGCGCAAGCACGACATGCAGCCGTTCAACAGCTTCCGGCTGGGGGGCGATGTGACCCGGGTCTATGACCCGAGTGCAGAGAGCAAGAAATGAATTGACCCCCATTGCGGGGGCGGAACCTGTGGGAGCGGGCATGCCCGCGAAGAAGCCACCGCGGTGCATGGCAAGGGCTTCGCCCTTGTTCGCGGGCTTGCCCGCTCCCACAGGAATCTAAGTTGCCTTCCAGTCTTGCACTGGGGGGTTTGGGGGGCGCTTTGCCCTGGATGCTGTGAACAAATTAGGAGAACCGGGATGGTCTTCTCGTCCAACGTGTTCCTGTTCCTGTTCTTGCCGATCTTCCTCGGCCTGTACTACTTGAGCGGGCAACGTTATCGCAACCTGCTGCTGCTGGTCGCCAGCTACATCTTCTACGCCTGGTGGCGGGTGGACTTCCTGGCACTGTTCGCCGGCGTCACCCTGTGGAACTACTGGATCGGCCTGAAAGTCGGTGCCGCCGGTGTGCGCACCAAGCCGGCGCAGCGCTGGCTGCTGCTCGGCGTGGGTGTCGACCTGGCGATCCTCGGCTACTTCAAGTACGCCAACTTCGGCGTCGACAGCCTGAACGCGATCATGACGTCGTTTGGCCTGGAGCCATTCATTCTCACCCACGTGCTGCTGCCGATCGGTATTTCGTTCTACATCTTCGAGTCGATCAGCTACATCATCGACGTATACCGCGGTGACACCCCAGCTACCCGCAACCTGATCGACTTCGCAGCGTTCGTGGCGATTTTCCCGCACCTGATCGCAGGCCCTGTGCTGCGCTTCAAGGACCTGGTCGACCAGTTCAACAACCGCACCCACACGTTGGACAAGTTCTCCGAAGGCTGCACCCGCTTCATGCAGGGCTTCATCAAGAAAGTGTTCATCGCCGACACCCTGGCCGTGGTCGCCGACCACTGCTTCGCCCTGCAAAACCCCACCACGGGCGATGCCTGGCTCGGCGCCCTGGCCTACACCGCACAGCTGTACTTCGACTTCAGCGGCTACAGCGACATGGCCATCGGCCTGGGCCTGATGATGGGCTTCCGCTTCATGGAAAACTTCAAGCAGCCCTATATCAGCCAGTCGATCACCGAGTTCTGGCGGCGCTGGCATATCAGCCTGTCGACCTGGCTGCGCGACTACCTGTACATCACCTTGGGCGGTAACCGTAAAGGCACCTTCAATACCTACCGCAACCTGTTCCTGACCATGCTGCTGGGCGGCCTGTGGCACGGTGCAAACTTCACCTACATCATCTGGGGCGCCTGGCACGGCATGTGGCTGGCCATCGAGCGCGCGCTGGGCCTCGACACCAACCCGCAGCGCTTCAACCCGGTGAAGTGGGCCTTCACCTTCCTGCTGGTGGTAGTCGGCTGGGTGATCTTCCGCGCCGAAAACCTGCAGGTGGCCGCCCGTATGTACGGCGCCATGTTCAGCTTCGGCGACTGGCAGCTGTCGGAGCTCAACCGCGCCCAGCTCACCGGTCTGCAGGTGGCCACCCTGGTCATCGCCTACCTCACCCTGGCGTTCTTCGGCCTGCGCGACTTCTACCGCAATGCCAGGCCGACGCCCAAGGCGACCCCGGTGCAGGTCAACGCTGACGGCTCGATCGGCCTGGACTGGACCCGGGTGATGACCCGCGCACTGATCCTGCTGCTGTTCGTCGCCTCGATCCTCAAGCTTTCGGCGCAAAGCTACTCGCCGTTCCTTTACTTCCAGTTCTGAGGTTGATGACCATGACCCGGACATTACGCATCACCTACTCCCTGTCGTTCCTCGGCCTGCTGGTCGGCATGGGCGCCTGGTCCACCGGTGGCCTGCAGAGTTTCCAGCGCACCGAGCAGATGACCCTGCTCAACGGCAAGCTGGCCAAGGCCGCCGAGACCCACTACGACGCCGAGTTCCCGATCAAGCGCCTGGGTACCAACTTGTGGGCGGCCATGGACTTCAAGCTGTTCAACGAAGGCCGCCCGGGTGTGGTACTGGGCCGCGACCAGTGGTTGTTCAGCGACGAAGAGTTCAAGCCCACCGCCGGTGCCGAGCAATTGATGCAGGAAAACCTGGCACTGATCCGTGGCGTACGCGACACCCTGCAGCAACACGGTAGCCAGCTGGTGCTGGCGATCGTGCCGGCCAAGGCACGGGTCTACGCCGAGTACCTGGGCAAAGAGCGGCCTGCCAGCCTGCATGACGACCTGTACAACCAGTTCCATGCCCAGGCACGCCAGGCCAACGTGTTCGCACCGGACCTGATGGCGCCGATGGAGCAGGCCAAGGCCCGCGGCCAGGTATTCCTGCGTACCGATACCCACTGGACGCCTATGGGTGCCGAAGTGGCGGCGCAGGCGCTGGCCGAAGCGGTCAGCCGCCAGAGCCTGCTCAACGGCGACCCACAAGCCTTCATCACCGAAGCCGGCAACACCGCCCCCTACAAGGGCGACCTGACCAACTTCCTGCCACTGGACCCCTTGTTCAGCAACCTGCTGCCGGCCCCGGACAACCTGCAGAAACGCACCACCCGGCCGGTCGATGCCGAGGGTGACGCCGGCAACGCGTTGTTCGCCGACAAGCAGATCCCGGTTGCACTGGTAGGCACCAGCTACAGCGCCAACCCGCACTGGAACTTCCTCGGCGCGCTGCAGCAGGCCCTGCGCAGTGACGTCGCCAACTACGCCGAAGACGGCCATGGCCCGCTGCTGCCGATGCTCAAGTACCTGCAAAGCGATGCCTTTAAAAACGCCGCACCACAAGTGGTGGTGTGGGAATTCCCCGAACGTTATCTGCCAATGAAAAACGACCTCAGCAGCTTCGATCCGCAGTGGATCGCGCAGCTGAAAAACGCCCGTAAATCCGAAGAAAACCTGGCCTTGTCGTCCACCCGGACAGACCACTGACTGATAGAGAGGAAACGCACATGACTACCAAGACTTCCATTGCCAAAGCCCTCACCCTCGCGGCCGGCCTTTCCCTTGCTTCGATGCAGGCCTTTGCTGGTGCCGACGCCGCACTGTATGGCCCAAGCGCGCCGAAAGGCTCGACCTTCGTACGCCTGTACAACGCGACCAGCGCACCGGCCGCCGCGTCGGTCGGCAACACCCAGATCAAACAGGTTGGCGCACAGGCCAGCAGCGACTTCAGCTTCCTGCCAGGTGGCGACTACACCGCCCAGGTCGGCAGCAAGAGCGTGCCGGTCAAGCTGGCCTCGGACAAGTACTACACCCTAGTCAACAGCAACACCGGCACCCCGAAACTGATCGAAGAACCACCGTTCAAGAACAAGCAGAAAGCCCTGGTGCGCGTGCAGAACCTGAGCGACCAGCAACTGACCCTGAAAACCGCCGACGGCAAGACCGAAGTGGTCAAGCCGGTGGCCGCCAACGGCCGTGGCGAACGCGAAATCAACCCGGTCAAGGTCAACCTGGCGCTGTACCAAGGAGACAAGAAAGTGGGTGACGTGAAACCCGTCGCCCTGGAGCGCGGCGAAGCCGCAGTGCTGTACGTAACGGGTTCCGGCAACGCCTTGTCGCCGGTGTGGGTAACTCGCCCCGTGGCTAGCAACTGATTCCCCTGCCTCTCAACGACTATTGGAGAAACATGATGATCCCGGTAATTCTTTCTGGTGGTAGCGGTTCCCGTCTGTGGCCTCTGTCGCGCAAGCAGTTCCCCAAACAGTTCCTGGCCCTGACCGGTGAGCACACGCTGTTCCAGCAAACCATCGAGCGCCTTGTATTCGAGGGCATGGACACCCCGATCGTGGTCTGTAACAAGGACCACAAGTTCATCGTCCAGGAGCAACTGGCCGCACTGAAGCTGGAAACCCAAGGCATCCTCATGGAACCGTTCGGCCGCAACACCGCGCCGGCCGTGGCCATGGCTGCCATGAAGCTGGTCAACGAAGGCCGCGACGAGCTGATGCTGGTGCTGCCTGCCGATCATGTGATCGATGACCAGAAAGCCCTGCAACGTGCCTTGGCCTTGGCCACCGTGGCCGCCGAGCGTGGCGAGATGGTGCTGTTCGGCGTGCCGGCGACCAAGCCGGAAACCGGCTACGGCTACATCCGTTCCAGCCAGGATGCGCTGCTGCCCGAAGGCGTGGCGCGGGTTGCGCAGTTCGTCGAGAAGCCCGACGAAAAACGCGCCGCAGAGTTCGTCCAGGCCGGTGGTTACTTCTGGAACAGCGGTATGTTCCTGTTCCGCGCAAGCCGCTTCCTCGAAGAGCTGAAAAAGCACGACGGCGACATCTACGATACCTGCGTACTGGCCCTGGAGCGCAGCCAGGAAGACGGCGATGTGCTGAGCATCGACGAAGCCACCTTCGCCTGCTGCCCGGACAATTCCATTGACTATGCGGTGATGGAGAAAACCCAGCGTGCCTGCGTGGTGCCGATGTCGGCGGGCTGGAGCGATGTAGGCTGCTGGTCGTCGCTGTGGGAAGTGCACGAGAAAGACGACAACGGCAACGTCACCAAGGGCGACGTGGTGGTTCAAGACAGCCGCAACTGCATGATCCACGGCAACGGCAAACTGGTGTCGGTGATCGGCCTGGAGAACATCGTGGTGGTCGAGACCAAGGATGCCATGATGATTGCCCACAAGGACAAGGTCCAGGGCGTCAAGCAGATGGTCAAGACCCTCGACGAACAGGGCCGCACGGAAACCCAGAACCACCTGGAAGTGTATCGCCCGTGGGGCTCGTACGACTCGGTGGACATGGGCGGCCGCTTCCAGGTCAAGCACATCACCGTCAAGCCGGGCGCCAGCCTCTCGCTGCAGATGCACCATCACCGCGCCGAGCACTGGATCGTGGTATCCGGTACCGCCGAGGTGACCTGCGACGAGAACGTGTTCTTGCTGACCGAAAACCAGTCGACCTATATCCCCATCGCTTCGGTGCACCGTTTGCGCAACCCGGGCAAGATCCCGCTGGAGATCATCGAAGTGCAGTCCGGCAGCTACCTGGGCGAGGATGACATCGAGCGCTTCGAGGATGTGTATGGGCGCACGTCCACCCCCATCGAGCGCGGCGTTTCGGTGAAGACCATCGCGCAGTAAATGCTGGCTCGCCCCTGGGCTGACCAGGGGCGAGCTGCTCATTCAAGGGTCGGGGCTATGACGGAGATGTCGAATGGGCCACCCACCACCCTGAAAGGTCGCTGCAAATCATCCTCCCCTTCAAATTCGAAGGATTCAGCCCTGATGCTTGTGGCGGTCATCTCGAGTTTCCGGATACGTCCGGATTTCGCATAGCCGCCATAGGTTGTGCCGCGCTTGTGAACAAGCGCCCGGTTCGCCTCCCCCCCGATAACGACATCCCGCACGCCCGCCTGTAACTGCAGGTCGAAGTCAATGTAGACGTCCTGCATCATCGGCCTGCCCCTTGTACGCATACAACCACGCGTTTTGTTCAGTGGTCCCGAAATCCACGCCCTGCGAAACGAAATCCTCTCTTTGACCCGCAAGGCTGATGACAGCCGTAACAGTGCCCTTGGCAGGCGCTTTTTTCATTTCTTGTACAGGTTTTGCTCAACCGATGTGTCACTCATGGCCATGCTCCTTTTGATTAGGCATGGCGGAATCTAGAATGGATGTACCCTTTCCACTACTCGCAGTATTGCCAGGTCTGGCCTCTGGCATAGTTGCTCACCGGTTACCTGACCGCTGGGTTTTAGATAGGCTGTAGCCATCCCTGCGCGCGAATGAGGCGATTACGCGATGCTGATCGGTGCCCTGCTGATCCTCACCTGGCTGGTGTTGTTGTTGCGTTACCCAGCCAAGGCTCTTCCCATCTCCCTGGCGGCCGTGTTTGGCCTGGGTCTGGTGGCCTTGTTCGTGGTCTGGCAAGACAGCCGCGAAAGCAGTCGACTGGCACGCCTGGACCTGCGCCTGACCTACGCCCCCGAACACTGTCCCGCCGACCGTGCCCTGCAGGTACGCATGAAGAACGGCAACGACGTGCCGCTGACCGAACTGCGCTGGCGCGTGGCGGCGTACGCACCGGGCGATACCGTGAACCTGGCCGAGAACACCTACAATGCACCGCGATACCGAGGGCCAGGTGAATTGCAGCCGGGGGCCGAGTGGCAAGACTGCCTGCCATTGCCGCCGCTGCGTTCCGGCTATCGGCCGCAGACCCTGGAATTCCGGGTAGAGCACCTGCAAGGTACATTTGCCAATTGATGTGTTGCCTATGCCGGCTTCTTTGCGGGTCAACCCGCTCCTGCAGGGTGTAGGGGCGGGTTGACCCGCAAAGAGGCCGGCACAGGCAACAACCAATCCTCCATGACAACAGGCCCCTACCATGCCCACCGTCCTGATCACCGGTTGTTCCAGCGGCATCGGCCGCGCCCTGGCCGACGCCTTCCGCGATGCGGGCCACCATGTCTGGGCCACCGCCCGCAAGCCTGAGGATGTCGAGCAACTGAGTGCCGCCGGCTACACGGCCCGGCAGCTGGATGTAAACGACGGCGAGGCACTGGCCCGCCTGGCAGAGGAACTGCAAACCCTCGATATCCTGATCAACAACGCGGGTTACGGTGCCATGGGCCCACTGCTCGATGGTGGCGTCGACGCCCTGCGCCAGCAGTTCGAAACCAACGTCTTCGCCGTGGTCGGCGTTACCCGGGCGCTGTTCCCGCTGCTACGCCGCTCACGCGGCCTGGTGGTGAATATCGGCAGTGTATCGGGCGTGCTGGTCACGCCATTCGCCGGCGCGTACTGCGCCTCGAAGGCGGCTGTGCATGCCCTGAGCGATGCCTTGCGCCTGGAGTTGGCGCCGTTCGGTGTGCAGGTGATGGAAGTACAGCCGGGTGCAATTGCCTCGCAGTTCGCCAGCAATGCCCAGCGCCAGGCTGAGCAGGTGCTGGCGGTCGACTCGGCGTGGTGGCCTTTGCGTGAGCATGTGCAGGCGCGGGCGCGGGCATCGCAGGACAAGCCAACGTCGGCGGCGGTATTTGCCCAAGGCGTGCTGGCAGCAGTCGGCAAGTCGCCGGCGCCCGCAGTGGTACGTTTGGGGAATGGCAGTACAGCCTTGCCGCTGATGGCACGGTTGCTGCCGCGGCGGTTGCTGGACTGGGCGCTGCGCAAGCGCTTTGGCCTGCTGCGCCCGCTCTGAGTGATCGCCTGCCTGTACCCGCGAAAGGGCCGGGCCTGCAGGACAATTTTCACCCGCCGTTCACCGTTGACGCTGCTACCGTATTCGCGGGTAAACCCGCTCCTACACAGATTGGTGGTGGACACACATCGGTGGTTGGACACAGGCCGCCTTTTACCCGCGAAAGGGCCGGGCCTGCTGGCCAATTTCCACCCGCCGTTCACCGTTGCCGCCGCTACCGTATTCGCGGGTAAACCCGCTCCTACACACACGCATCGGTGGTTGGACACAGGCCGCTGTAGGAGCGGGTTTACCCGCGAAGAGGCCAGTACAGGCTGTAGAGCATCATGCCATGGACCGCAGTACCCCGCCCTCCAGATGCTGCGCGTCCTCTCTAACCGTTAGCATTCGGCAGCTGCTCGTCAAACGCCTGCCAGCCACCGCCCAGTGCCTTGTAAAGCCCCACCAGCGCCTGCGACACCGCCGCCGAGCTGTCGATCCATTGCTCCTCGCTGGCCAGCAGCGCGCCTTGCACCGTCAGCACATTGAGAAAGTCCACCGCCCCTTCCACATACTGGCGCTGGGCGGTTTCCAGGGCGATACGGTTTTGCCGCACGGCCTCGGCAAGGTGATCACGGCGCAACTGACTGGCGTTGTACAGGCGTAGCACATCGTCAATTTCATGCCAGGCCCCCAGCACCACCTTGCGATAGTTCAGCGCGGCTTCCTGCTGTTGCGCCTCGCGCAGTTCCAGGGTGCCCTTGAGCCGGCCGCCTTCGAAAATCGGCAGCGACATCTGTGGACCGAAGGCGAACCGGCGCGAATCCCAGCCACCGAAATCCGACAGCTGCAGGGCCTGGAAGCCGACACTGCCCGACAGGCGGATGCTGGGGTAAAATTCCGCCTTGGCCACGCCAATGCTGGCGGTGGCGGCATGCAGGCGGGCCTCGGCCTGGCGGATGTCCGGGCGGCGCTCGGCCAGTTCGGACGGCAAGCCGATGGCAAACTTCTGCTGCGGCGCAGGCAGCTCGCCGCCTGGCAGCAATTCGGCCTGGAGGCTGCGCGGCGGCTCGGCAGCGAGCAGGCTGAGGGCATTGATCAGGTCATCACGCTGCGCTTCCAGGCTTGGCAGGCGCGACTCGATAGACGCGACCTGGGCGCTGGCCTGGGCCACATCCAGGCGCGTGGCAACGCCTTCGGCCTGGCGGTCCTGGGACAGCTTCAGGCTGTGCCGGGCGACCCTGAGGTTATCCTGCGTCACATCGAGGGTGTGCTGCACGGCACGCAGCTGGATGTAATTGCCGGCGGTTTCCGAAAGCAGTGCCAACAGCACACCGCGGCGGTCATTCTCGGCCACTTCGACCGTGGCATCGGCAGCCTCGACCTGACGCCGCACACGGCCCCACAGATCCAGTTCCCAACCGGCCACCAGGTCGCCCTGCCAGAGGTTGAAGGCTTCTTTCCCGGCCTTGCCGGACGGATCGCTCAAACCATCGGCGCTGTTACGAGCGCGGCTGTAACCGGCGTTCACGTCCACCGACGGTACTTCGTCGGCAGCCAAGGTACTGCGCAGGGCACGGCTTTGCAGCAACCGCGCGCTGGCCATCTGCAGGTCGAGGTTGCGTTCGGCAACGCGCTGGATCAACGCGCTCAGGCGGGCATCGTGGAACGTTTCCCACCAGCGCAGTTCAAGCGGTTCGGCCTGCGGCTGACTGGCCGCTGCCTCGCCTTGCAGCGGCGCCCACTGCTGCGGGGCCTGGCTATCTGGGCGCTGGAAATCCGGGCCCAGGGTGCAACCGGTCAGCAGCACAGCCAGCAGCAAAGGGCTCAAGCGTAATCCCGGTTTCATCGCGCACTTACCTCTTTGCCGTCCAGCTTGTCGCCACGCGTGTCGATGGTGGCTTCGACCGACATGCCCACACGCAGGCGGGTGAGCAGTGGCTGGCCATCATCGAGAACGATCTTGACCGGAATGCGCTGCACCACCTTGGTGAAGTTGCCGGTGGCGTTGTCTGGCTTGACTGCGGCGAAGGTGACGCCGGTAGCCGGGGCAATGCTCTGCACATGGCCTTGCAGGGTTTCGCCGGAGAAGGTGTCGACGCTGATGCGCACCGGCTGGCCCGGTTGTACGTGGGTCAGCTGGGTTTCCTGGAAGTTGCCGACCACATAGGCCTGCTGCAACGGCACCACCGACAGCAGGCGAGCGCCCGGGTTGACGTAGGCCCCCACGCGCAGGGCGCGTTCGCCGACCATACCGTCCACCGGCGCTGTGATGCGGGTGTAGGACAGATCGAGCTGGGCCTTTTCCAGGCCTGCTTCGGCACGCTTGAGCTGGCCATCGGCGCTGGCCACTTGAGCCGTGAGGATGTCCACCTGCTTGCGCGCCGCCACCCGCGCAGCTTGAGCGTTGGCCAGGCGAGCACGGGCTTGATCGACAGCGCTGCGCGCCTGCTGGGCGTTCTGCACGGTACCCGCGCCCTGCTCGGCAAGGCGGCTGTAACGGTTGACTTCATGGTCGGCGAACGCCACCTCAGCCTGGGCCGCCTTCACTGCCGCTTCGGCCTGGGCAATCAGCGCGTCCTGGCGTTCAAGCGTGGCGCGGGCATCGGCGCTTTGTGCCTGGGCTACCAGTAACTGCGCCTGCGCAGCATCCAGCGCGGCCTGGTAGTCACGCGCGTCGATGGTCGCCAGCAACTGGCCAGCTGTGACCTGCTGATTGTCTTCCACCAGCACTTGCTTGATGAAACCGGCGACTTTGGGCGCGACCACGGTGTAGTCGGCGGTCACATAGGCGTCATTGGTGCTCTGGCGGTGATCGCTGCCAAACATCCAGGGGCCGACGATGCCGGCCAGGACGGCCACGGCCAGCACCGAGCCGATGAAAAGGGTTTTGCGGTTGTTGGTCATTTCAATGGTTCTCGAAATCATCCAGGGTTCAAGCCACCGCACGCGGCGGATAGACCCGAGTAGGCACGAAAGGAATCAGGCAGATCAGGGCCACGGCGATACAGGCCAGCACCAGATAGAGGTCAGCCGAGGTCAATACCTGCGCCTGGTCGTGAATGCGCTTGGCCAGGCCAGCGGCGTTGCCGTCAACCAGCGGCGCGTTGCCCAGGCTGTCCACCAGGTGATTGGAATGGAAATGCCGGCGCAGGGTGCCAAGAACATCCAACAGGCCACCGGCGATGACGGCGGCCAGGCCCTTGACGGTGTTGAACCAGCTGGAGGCGAACGGGCCTTCCTGCGGGGTCATGCCATTGGTGGACAGCATCAGCAGCGGCAGCACTGCCATCGGCTGGCCGAACACCTGCAGCAGGTAGAACGGGTAGAAGTCGCCACGGATCCACTCGCTGGTCAGCAGGCTGCTGCCGACACAGGACACCGCCAGCATCGCCAGGCCAATGCCCAGCACCCAGCGGCAGTCCACTGCGCGGATGTTGCACAGTGCCGCCGTCAGTGGCAGGGCGATCAGTTGCGGCATGGCCACCAGCATCATCAACGGGCTGGTCTGCGCCGGGCGGTAGCCCTGGATCTGCGCAAGGTAGGCCGACGGGATGCTGCCCACACCCGAAAGCACGACCAGCACACCGGCCAGGGTCACCAAGGCGAAACTCAAGTTGCGCCGCTGCAACAAGCGCAACTGGAAAAACGGCAACGGCTCGGACCACTCGTTGTACATGAACAACACCAGCAACAGCAGGCCACCGCCCAGCAGCCAGCAGATCAGCGGCGAGTCGAACCAACCCCAGCGGTCGCCCAGCGACAGGCCCAGCACAGTGCAACTGATGGCGGGCAGGCCCAGCAGTACGCCCCGCCAGTCGAACTGTTTGAAACGCTCCAGGCGCAGCGGGTCCTGCGGCAGCCCCCAGCCTACGCAGACCATGGCCAGCAGCGAGGGCAGGATGATCTGCCAGAACGCCCATTGCCAGCCGACGTATTCGGTCCACAACCCCGCCAGCGGCGTGCCGAGGTTGGGGCCAAAGGTGGCGGTCAGGGCGTAGCAGGCCAGGCCATAGACCTTGATACCTGGCGGCAGAAAGCGCAGGGCCACGCTCATCAGCATCGGCGGCAAGGCGCCAGCGGCAAAGCCCTGCAGTACACGCAGCAACATCAGGCTGTGCAGGTTGGGGGCGAACGGTTGCAGCAGGCCAAGCACGGCGAACAGACCAATAGCGCTCATGGTGAAGCGGCGCAGCGAGAAGGTCGTCGCCAGCCACGGCGCAAAGGCCATGGCCGAGACCGAAGCGGCGCTGTACACCGCCAGCAACCAGGCACCTTCGTCGGCACCGATGCCCAGGGCGCCGCGGATATCGGCCAGGGAAATCTTGGTTACCGACTCGTTGAGGCCGGCGCACAGCACAGCCAGCAATACACCGAACAACCCGACCACTACCTGCAGGCCGAACGCCGCCTGCACGGGCGCAGCCGGCGCGGGGGCGGCGGCAATGGCGGCAGACGGGGCGGACAGGGAACTCATGGGCAGACATCTCCGGCAACAAATTTGCGACCGGAGCAAGTCTAAAAAGGTCGAATGCTTACGAAAACTGACTTGTTGGCAGTTTTATATTGCGTCAAACGCAATCGGGCAACGGGCGCGCACGTGCCATACGCCTCAAGGGTCCATCCTGCCGCACGCCTTCAACGTCTGCCGCAGCCAGCGATGGGCCGGGTCGTTATCGAACCGCGGGTGCCATGCCTGCATGACGTTGACCTTTTCCAGTGGCACAGGGATCTCGAAGGACCGCAATGGCAGTTTCAGCCGGTTCACACTGTTCAGGATATTGGCGGGTATCGGCAAGATCAGGTCCGAGTCCGGCAGCGAAAACATCGCGGAGTGAAAACTCGTCGTGATCAGCGCTACCCGGCGCTCCACCTTGTAATTGGCCAGCGCCACGTCGATAGGCCCATTGGCACGGCCACGGCGTGACACGCTGATGTGCGGGTAGGCGGCGAAGCGCTCAGGGGTGA
This sequence comes from Pseudomonas sp. KCJK9058, assembly GCF_046230975.1. Lineage (NCBI taxonomy): Bacteria > Pseudomonadati > Pseudomonadota > Gammaproteobacteria > Pseudomonadales > Pseudomonadaceae > Pseudomonas > Pseudomonas sp. KCJK9058. The sequence continues at coordinate 89,705 of NZ_JBJJLR010000014.1, read as the reverse complement.
TCTCGTCATCGAAAACCGGGTGCCCTTCACGCGCCAAGCCCACGAAGTAGGTGTTGAACAGGCTCTGAACCTTGATTTCGGGGCCCAGTTCAATGGCTGAACTGATGATCAGGTCGATTTGCCCATTGCGCAGCACCGCATCATCGTCGCCGCTGCCCTCCGGCACAAAACGCAGCACCGTATGCGGTGCCTGGGCCAGCATCATGCGCAACAACTGAGCGCCATACAGGGCGATGAACAAGTCATTGGTGCGGATGTTGAAGGCACGGTCCAGGTTCACCAGGTCGACATCGTCGCGACTGCGAAATACCTGCCCGGCCTGCTCCACCAGGCCATGCACCTGCTCGCGCAGGGCCAGCGCACGCGGCGTCGGCACCAGGCCACGGCCGGCGCGCACCAGGATCGGGTCACCCAGCGCTTCGCGGATACGCCCCAGGGTTCGGCTCATGGCTGCCGGGCTCAGGTTCATGCGTTGCGCCGCGCCGACCACGCTGCCCTCGTCGAGCAAGGCATCGAGGGCGACAAGCAGGTTCATGTCCGGAAGTTGCATGGCCGTTTTCCGTTACAGCTGTAGGGAATGCGATGGTATCAGGTAGATGGATTGCACCGGACGCAATGCGCTTGTGCGTGGTGGGCCATTTATTCAGGGGAAGGGTTAGGTCAAGAATGATGCATCGCAGGTTTGGCCCTTTCGCGGGTAAACCCGCGCCTACGTTGGTCTACGCGAAGAGGCCGCCCCAGCCCCCAAATACATCAAGGATCCTGCATGCCCAGCCCCGTCCTGATCGCCATCGACGCCTCCCCCGCATCTGCCGCCCTGCTTGCCCTCGCCCGCCGCTACTGCCGCCCGGGCGAGCACGAACTGCACGTGCTGCTGGCCATCGATTCGACCTTCGCGGTGCACGAGCAACCCGCGCCCTACACCGCCGAGGAACTGGAAGAATACCCCGCCGCCTGCATGGAACAGCAGCATGCCGACCACGCCGTAGCCGAGGCCGTGCGCGAACTGCAGCAAGCCGGCTTCGCCAGTCAGGGCTGCATGGTGGCCGGGCTGCCGGTTGATGCGATTGTGGCCAAGGCGCAGGAATTGAACTGCGAGCTGATCATCATGGGCCACCGCCACCTGTCGCGGCTGGGGCGGTTGCTCGACCCATCGATCAGCGCGAAGGTGATTGATCGGGTCGAAGTGCCGGTGTTGGTGGGGGCGGCGAGTGCATGATTGGAGCGATGTGCCGCCTGTAAGATCGAGCACCACGCGAGCGGCGCTCGATCAGTCTGGCGACCTGCCTCTCAAGGCGAACTCGGCTTCACCACCACCGTACAGGTCGTCCCCGCCGCCAGCAAAAACCCTTCCGGCACTTCATCGATGTGAATGCGCACCGGCACCCGCTGTGCCAGCCGCACCCAGTTGAAGGTCGGGTTCACGTCGGCGATCAGCTCGCGGCTCTGTGGGTTGTCGCGGTCATAGATGCCGCGGGCGATGCTCTCCACATGCCCCTTGAGACGCTCGCCACTCATCATCTGCAATTCGGCCTGATCACCCACCTTCACATGCGGCAGCTTGGTCTCCTCGAAGAACCCATAAACCCAGAACGAGTGCTCGTCGACCACCGCCATCACCGCTTCACCGGTACGCGCATAGTCGCCCTTGTGGATATTCAGGTTGGTCACATAGCCGTCAACCGTCGCCACGATATGCGTACGCTTGAGGTTCAGCTCGGCTGCGGCCAACTCGGCAAGGGCTTGTTGATAATCGGCTTGGGCGGCATTGGCGATGTTGCTGGCGTCGTCGCGGTTTTCCTTGGAGATCACCAGGTTGTCCATGTCGGCGCGGCGCTTGGCATTGACCTTGCGCATTTCCCAGGTGGCCTTGCGCGAGGCGACCAGTGCCTTGGCCTGGTCGACTGCCAACTGGTAGTGCTCAGGGTCGATCTGGATCAGCAGGTCGCCCTTCTTCACCCGCTGGTTGTCCTTGACCGGTACATCCACCACGTAGCCGGGCACGTCGGCAGCGACGTTGATGATGTCGGCACGCACACGGCCATCACGGGTCCATGGCGTGGTCATGTAGTGCAGCCACAACTGGCGACCGATGGCCACGGCAGCGACCAGCACCAGCAGGGTGGCGATCAGGCTGAAGAACTTTTTCATCGAAGGATTCTCACCAGTAGACAGACAGCGCCATGGCGCCGAACAAGCAGACGAACAGGCTCAGGCGCAGCAGCGCCGGGTGCCAGAAGAAGCGGTAGCCATCATGGCTGGCAATGAACCGGTCCAGGCCCCAGGCCAGGCCCAGGGCAAACAGGAACATCAAGGTCATGGTGGGCATGTACACGCCATGGAAGGCGATCTCACGGGGCATGGTGCAATCCTTTCGCCGGTGCCAGTGGCGACTGTGGGTCCAGCAGGGAAGTACGGATGAAGTGCAGGTAGCTTTGCACGCGGCGCAGCACCGAGGTGTCGAAGTGCCGGGCGAATGGCTCGTCGGTGGCCTGCACGCGGGCGATGGCGTGGTCCACTGCCACCAGTGCGCGCTCGTGGTTGCTGGCGCTGGGCTGCAGGAACAGCCGGGTCAGCGCACGGCCCATGACACGGATTGCCTGGCGCCAGGGCTGCGACTCGGCATAGGCCGGGTGCACCGGGGCGCGGGCTTGCTCCTTGCGCAGCTCGATGACGGCGTGGCCGATCTCCAGCACGGTGAACATCCAGCCCATCAGCTGGCTTTGCACCTGCGGCTTGCCGGCCGCCAGGCCATAGGCCTGGTGCAGCAGGTCGCGGGTGCGGCTTTCGAAGGCCGAGCCCAGGCCGCGCAGGCGGCCGCTGATGGCGAACAGCACCTGCTCGCGCAACGCCTGCTCCAGGCGGCTCCACAACCAGCGGCTGTTGGGCGGCAGGATGATCGCCCCGGCGGCGGCACAGACGAACATGCCGATCACCATGCCGATGTAGTCGTTGATGAAGGTGTACGGGTCATACACGGTGAGGTTGTTCGGCACCGAACCAATCGCGAAGAACACCAGCAGGCCGATGCCATAACCGGCGTAGGCAGGGCGCGACGAAAGAAAAGCGCCCAGCACGAACACAGGCGCCAGCACCATGCACAGCAGCGGAAAACCATCGATCCAGGGGAACACGAAGAAGGTTTCGAAGAAGCCGACAAAAGCGCCGATGGCCGTGCCGCAAGCCATCTGGAACGACATGCGCTTGGGGTTGGGTGACGCCGCCGAAAGGCATACGGTGACCGTGGCGATCAGGGTCATCATGGCGCCACTGGGCCAATCGCTGAGCAGCCAGTAACTGCCCAGCAGCAACAGCACTGCCGAGGCGCGCACACCGGCCGCCAGCGATACCAACCAGCTGGTCTGCGCCACGTAGGGCTCGTCCCACTGCTCGCGCTCGTGCTTGTGCGCGGCCAGCGAGGCATGGGTTTCGGCGTAGCTCAACATCTCGTCGACGAAGCGGTACAGCAGCTCGAACGCAGTGTGAAAATCGAGCAGGTCGGATTCGCTGGGGTCCGTTGCCAGGTACTCAGCCCGCAGCCCTCTCACCTGGGCCTGCAGGCCTTCCTTGTAGGCGGCCAACTCCAGGGTCAGGCGCAGCGCATCGGCGTCAGTCAACGCCCGGCCCACATAGGGCTGCAGCAACTCCACCAAGGTGTTCAGGCCCGGTTCGATGGCACTGACGATCTGCAGCGGGCCACGGGCACGCAGGCGCTCCATCAAGCGGTGCAAGGCATTGAAGCGGGTGGTGATGGCCATGAACTCGCTGTTCATGCGCACCAGCCGGCCACTGCGACGGCGCATGTGCGGGTCTTCGAAAGCGGTGACGTTGCGCAGGCTCTCAAGGCCCACGGCCTCTGCCACGAAGCGCACGTTGCTGCTCTCGAAGCGGTCCTTTTGACTGTCGCCACGCAGGGCCTCGACCACCACCCCGGCAAACACGCCAAAGCGCTGGTACAAGGCGTTGCGCATTGCGGCACTGGCCGACTGCGGCAGGATCGCGGCACTGACGAAGGTCGACACCAGAATACCCAGGGCGATTTCCAGCGCCCGCCATACCGCTGCCATGAACGCCTGGTCGGGGTGTTGCAGCACCGGCAGGCCGATCATCGCTGCGGTGTAGCCAGCCAGCACGAAACCATAGGCGCGGAAGGTGCGGTAGCGCATGGCACCGGCTGAGCACAGGCCCACCCACAGGGCCAGGCTGGGCAGAAACAGCTCGGTGTTCTGCGGGAAGATGGCGATCAGCGCCACCATCATCGCCGAGCCGGCCAGGGTGCCTAGCACCCGGTAGAAGCTCTTGGCGAACACATGCCCGCTTTGCGGCTGCATGACAATGAACACGGTGATCATGGCCGTGCGCGGTTGCGGCAGCTCCAGGCGCATGGCCAACCACAAGGTAATGAACGCGGCGGCCAGCACCTTGAAGATGTACACCCAGGTCACGCCGTCGGTGCGCGCCCAGGCAAAGAAGCCCCGGCGCCATTCCAGGCTTTGCAGCCAGCGCACGGGCAAACTGGAAGTGCTCATTCGGCGTTATCCGGCTTCTTGTCGAAAATGGCCAGGGTGGCCGGGGTCTTTGGGGCTGCCTGGCGTTCCTCTTTCGGCGCATCCTGACCGGCCTGCAGGCCACCACCCAGGGCGGTGACCAGCTCGGCATGGGCAATCAGGCGGGCGGCCTGCACCTGCTGCTGCACCTGCTGCTGGCGGAACAGCAAAGTCTGCGCGTTGAGCACGTTCAGGTAGTCGGTAAGGCCGCGCTGGAACGCGACCATGGCGATGTCATAGGTTTTCTGCGCGGCAGCAACCGATTCGGCGGCGAAGTGCGACTGTTCTTTCATCGACTCGCGGCGGATCAACTGGTCGGAGATGTTCTTCAGTGCACCAACCACGGTCTGGTTGTAGCGGGCCACCGCCACGTCATACCCCGCCGAGGCCACGCCCAGTTCTGAGCGCAGGCGCCCACCGTCAAAGATCGGCAAGCTGATGGCCGGGCCGACGTTGTAGTTGAACTTGCGCCCGGTCAGGAATTCCAGCGGGCCACCACCGGTGGCCATGAAGCCCAGGCTGCCGACCAGGTCGACGTTGGGGAAGAAGCCGGCGTGAGCGACGTCGATGCCACGCGCCTGGGCAGCCACCTGCCAGCGGCTGGCAACCACATCAGGCCGCTGGCCGACCAGTTCGGCGGGCAGGTTCGAAGGCAGTTTCAGCGGCGCGGCCAAGGCCAGGGCCGGGCGCTGCAACTGCGCGCCTTCCCCCGGGCCCTTGCCGGCCAGTGCGGCCAGCTGGTTGCGGGTCAGGGCAATTTCTTCGTCGAGGCTGTCGAGCTGACGGTGGGTTTCCGGCAGCGGCGCTTCGGCCTGGCTGACTTCGAAATGGGTGCCGATACCGGCATCCAGGCGACGCTTGGCCAGGGCCAGGATCTGCTCCTGCTGTTCCAGTTCGGCCTTGACGATATCGCGCTGGGCAAAATGCAGGCTCAGCTGGATGTAGGCACGCACCACATTGTTCTGCAGTTCCAGCTGCGCCTGACGGGCTTCGGCCACGCTCATGTGCGCCTGGTCCACGGCCTGCTCGCTGGCATTGCGCTCGCGCCCCCACAGGTCAAGGGCGTAGCTGAAACCGATGGCGGCGTTGTTGTCCCAGGTGTTGGCACCCGACAACGCGCCGGGGCCATAAAACTGGTCTTCAGGCCAGTTGTGGCGCTTGAGCGTGGCCTGGCCATTGGCCTGGAGCTTTTCCGCCGACTCGACCACACCGGCCATGGCCTTGGCTTCGCGCACCCGCGCCGCAGCCATGGCCAGGCTCGGGCTACCGGCAACGGCCAGGGCAATCCAGCGGTCCAGCTGCGGGTCGCCATAGGCGTGCCACCACTGCTGGTCGGGCCAGTGAGCGTCGGTCGCGGCTTCGCGAATGGCCGCGTCGGTGGTCAAGGTATTGGCTTGCAGCGTCTTGCTTTGCGGGGCAATGCCCCAGGTTCCAATACAGCCGCTCAAGGTGAGGGCAAGGGCACAGGCACTGAACGCCTTGAGCGTTCTGATGATGCGACGCGGCACAGCTGCGATTTCCCGAGGAAGAGGTGAAGGGGGCCGGGCAATTCTAGGGGGCGGCAGCACTGGCGATAAGCACAGATTCCTGCGAATCTTTGTTACCAAAACAGCGATAATCCGCCTTTGGTCGAAGGCAACTTTTTCTCTTTTCCAAGTTACTTCGTGACACAATTTTGTCCTCTACCTCGAGAGTGACCCATGGACACCCTGCAAAACATGCGTGCTTTCAGTTGCGTAGCCCAACTCGGCAGCTTCACTGCCGCTGCGGCGCAACTGGATACGACCACCGCGAACGTGTCGCGGGCGGTCTCCAATCTGGAAGCCCATCTGCAAACAAGGCTGCTCAACCGTACCACCCGCCGCATTGCGCTGACCGAAGCCGGCAAGCGCTACCTGATGCGTTGCGAACAGATTCTTACCTACGTCGAAGAAGCCGAGGCCGAAGCCAGCGACGCCCATGCGCGCCCGGCCGGGCAGTTGAAGGTGCATTCGATGACTGGGGTCGGCCAGCACTTCGTGGTCGATGCCATCGCCCGCTACCGCGAAACGCACCCGGACGTGACCTTCGATTTGACCATGGCCAACCGCGTGCCCGATCTGCTCGACGAGGGTTATGACGTCTCCATCGTGCTGGCCACCGAACTGCCCGACTCAGGGTTCGTTTCGCAGCGCCTGGGCATCACCTACAGCATTGTCTGTGCCTCGCCCGCCTACATCGCCCAGCATGGCGTGGCGCACAAGCCTGCCGACCTGCTCAAGCACGCCTGCCTGCGCATGGTCAGCCCGGTCATACCGCTGGAGAAATGGCTGTTCGATGGCCCGGAAGGCCAAGAGATGGTCAACATCACCAGTTCGCCGTTCATGGTGAATACCGCCGATGCCATGAAGACTGCGATCCGCAGTGGCATGGGCGTAGGCGTGCTGCCGATCTATTCGGCTATCGAGGGCCTGCGGGACGGTAGCCTGGTTCGGGTGCTGCCCGAGTATCGCCTGCAGGAGCTGAACCTGTATGCCATCTATCCATCGCGGCAGTATCTGGATGCCAAGATCAAGACCTGGGTCGAGTACCTGCGCAACTCGCTGCCAGAGATTCTTGCCGCGCATGAGGCAGACCTGAAAACCCACCAGGTGCTGATCGCCAACTAAAAAGCTGCTGCATTGCGGGGGCTGACAATGGTAGGTTGCTAACCATTGATTTCGCCTGTTCCGCCCCTTTCGCGGGCAAGCCCGTTCCTGCAAGGCACCGCGCCCCTGTAGGCGCGGGCTTGCCCGCGAAGAGGCCGGCACAGCCCCACCCCGCCTAGCAGAGAAGTTGCCCGATGAAAAAGACCGTCCTGGCCTTCAGCCGTATCACCCCGGCCATGGCCGAGCGCCTGCAGCAAGACTTCAACGTGATTCTGCCCAACCCCAAGCTCGGCGACATCAACGCCCAGTTCAACGAAGCCCTGCCTGAAGCCCATGGTCTGATCGGCGTTGGCCGCAAGCTCGGCCGGGCGCAGCTTGAAGGCGCGGCCAGGCTGGAGGTGGTGTCCAGCGTGTCGGTCGGCTATGACAACTACGACCTCGACTACTTCAACGAGCGCGGCATCGCCCTGACCAACACCCCCGACGTGCTGACCGAAAGCACCGCCGACCTGGGCTTCTCGCTGATCATGGGCTGCGCCCGGCGCACCGCCGAGCTGGATGCCTGGACCAAGGCCGGCAACTGGCAGGCCACCGTGGGCCCGGCCCACTTCGGCAGTGATGTACATGGCAAGACCCTGGGTATCGTCGGCATGGGCAACATTGGTGCAGCAGTGGCACGCCGTGGCCGCTTTGGCTTCAACATGCCGATCCTGTACAGCGGCAACAGCCGCAAGACTGCGCTGGAGCAGGAGCTGGGCGCACAGTTCCGCAGCCTGGATCAGTTGCTGGCCGAAGCCGACTTCGTGGTCATCGTGGTGCCGTTGTCCGATGCCACCCGCAAGCTGATCAGCAGCCGCGAGCTGAAGCTGATGAAGACGAGTGCGTTCCTGATCAACATTGCCCGTGGGCCGGTGGTGGATGAGGCGGCGCTGATCGAGGCGCTGCAGGCGGGCACCATTCGCGGCGCAGGCCTGGATGTGTACGAGAAAGAACCGCTGAGCGACTCGCCGCTGTTCAAGCTGCCCAATGCGCTGACCCTGCCGCACATTGGTTCGGCTACTGCCGAAACCCGTGAGGCCATGGCCAACCGGGCGATCGACAACCTGCGTGCGGCGCTGCTGGGCGAGCGGCCGCGGGACCTGGTGAACCCGCAGGTGTGGAAGGGCTGACCGTTTTGGAGTGCCTGGGCCGGCCTCTTCGCGGGTAAACCCGTGCCTACAAATTGGAATGCCTGTGCTGGCCTCTTCGCGGGTAAACCCGCTCCTACAGTTTGGAATGCCTGTGCTGGCCCCTTCGCGGGTAAACCCGCTCCTACGATTTGGAGTGCTGGGGTGGCCTCTTCGCGGGGAAACCCGCCCCTACGATTTGGAGTGCTGGGGTGGCCTCTTCGCGGGGAAACCCGCTCCTACGATTTGGAGTGCCTGTGCTGGCCTCTTCGCGGGTAAACCCGCTCCTACAAAGGGTGTGCACTGCCCTGTAGGAGCGGGTTTACCCGCGAAAGGGCCGGCCCAGGCAACCCATCACCTATTTGGCGACCACAACCCCCCCAGCCACCCTGGCCCGGGGCTTGCGAAACACCAGCACATTCCCCGCCATCACCGCCACCAAGCCGAGCAAGGCCGGCGCCGTCCATTGGTAACCCTCAGCCACCGCCGACACATTCAACGCCACTAACGGGAACAGTACCGTGCAGTAAGCTGCCCGCTCCGGGCCCATGCGCCCGACCAACGTCAGGTAGGCAGTGAAGGCAATCACCGACCCCGGCACCACCAGGTACAGCAGCGAACCGATATAGCGCGCATTCCACTCCATGCTGAACGGCACGCCGCTGACCACACAGAACACCGCCAGCATCACCGCCCCATAGACCATGCCCCAGGCATTGGTGGTCATCGGCTTGAGGCCGGCCTTCTGCTGCATGCTCGACAGCAGGTTGCCGGCCGAGAAGCACAGCGTGCCGAACAGGGCCAAGCCAAGGCCGTACAGGGTTTCGCGGCTGGCTGCGTGATGCGACAGCTCCGGCCAGAACAGCAGGCCCAGGCCAAGCAAGCCCAAGGCACCACCGCCAAGCACATTGCTGGCGATTTTCTGGCCGAAGAAAATGCGAGCGTTAAGCGCGTTCCACAGTGTCGCGGTGGAGAACACCACCGCGATCAGGCCGCTGGCGATCCACTGGCTGGCGCTGAGGAAACAGATGAAGTTGACGCAGAACAGGCACAGGCCCTGGGCCAGGCAGATCTGGTGGCCACGGCGGTTCATGGGTTGCAGCCGGCGGGTAATCAACAGGAAAGCAAACAGGATCAGGCCGGCCAGGGCGAAGCGGTAGACGATCGAAACCGGGATCGCGACCACGCCTAGCTGGAGTTTCAGGGCGATCCAGGTGGTGCCCCAGATCAGGACGGTGAGCAGGTAGAGTGACAGGTTCATGATGGCAATTCCTTGGGCCTTTGGAAATCGGTGCCCGGCGCTTCGCGGGTAAACCCGCTCCTACAGGGATCACCAGTGTTCTTTCGATCGGCCTCTGGCTGCTTGCACGAACTTGCGCTTTTCTTGCGCCGGTGGATGTCACTCGATCCTGGGCGCAGTAGGATGGCAGGCAAGAGGACCCGCCAATGACGCCACTCACCCAGTTGCAAGTGTTCAACGCCATGCATGCCTCGCCCAACGCCAGGCTGGAGCTGAGCGCGCACCTGGGCGACGGACTGGCGGCGGCGTTGTGGAGCAACCGTGACGATGCGCGCGACTACCAGGCGCCTAGCCATCACACCCTGTCGTGCTACATCGCCGACGGCACCGGCACCTTCCGCCGCCAGCGCCCGGCCGACAAAGGTGCGCCCGACAAGCTGTGCGTGATGCCGGCCGGGCAGGAATCGAACTGGGTCGTCAATGGCGCGATCCGCCTGGCACACCTGTATATCAGCGAGGCGCAGTTCGCCCTGGGCTGTGTACGCCTGCTCGACCGGGAACCGCGCGAGCTGCAACTGCAGGAAGCGACCTTTCTGGACGACCCGCAGCAGGCTGCCCGCTTTCGTCAATTGATCCAGCTGGACTGGGACGAGCCCGGCGAGCGCCTGCTGGCCAGCAGCCTGGCGCACGAGATCGTTGACCATGCGCTGCTCAGCCAGGTCGGGTTGCGCCAAGGCCTGCGCCTGAAAGGCGGGCTGGCGCCAAACCTGCGCCGACAGCTGGTCGACTACCTCGAGGCACACCTGGACCAGCCCATCACCCTGGAAGAGCTGGCGCTGCGCTGCAATCTGTCCGAATACCACTTTGCGCGCATGTTCCGCGCCAGTTTCGGGCTCCCGCCGCACCAGTATCTGCTGGCACGGCGGCTGCACCGGGCGTGCCAGTTGTTGCGGCTGGGAGTAATGCCGCTGGGGGAGATTGCCTTGTTGTGCGGGTTTGCCAGTGCCAGCCATTTCAGCAACCGGTTTCGCCAAGCCCTGGGGGCCACACCTGGCGAATACCGCAAGGCCTTTTTCATCTGAAACCGGGGCCGCTCTGCGGCCCCATTTGCCTAGAACTCGAAGGTGCTCGACAAACTGACCTGCCGCGCATCGCCAATCGCCACAAAGTACTGGTTCACCGCCGAGCTGTAATACACCTTGTCGAACAGGTTCTTCACGTTCAGTTGCAGGCGCACGTTGTGTTCGTCGAGTTTGGTTTCATAAGTGGCAAACGCATCGGCAACGGTATAGCTCGGCAGGTCGAAGGTATTGGTCGCGTTACCCGAACGCTCGCCCACATAACGGGCGCCGGCACCGAAGCGCAGCCGGTCACCCCCGAACAGGCTGCCAAAGTCATACACCGCCGACAGCGAGCCGCTGTGCCGGGCCACGTTCTGCAGGCGATTGCCCTCAAGATCAGGGTCCTTGGTGACCTTGGCATCGGTCAATGCATAGCTGCCGATCAGGCTCCAGCGCTCGCTGATCTGGCCGGTCACGTCGAGTTCCACACCGCGTGAACTGACCTCACCCGCATTGCTGTAGACCGTTTCGCTTGTGACGGCGTCAAAGTTCGAGACCAGTACATTGCGCTTGGTGATATCGAACAATGCCAGGGTGCCTGTGATGCGGCCTGGCATGTCGAGCTTGGCGCCCAGCTCCCACGACTTGCCCTCCTCAGGTGCCACCGAGGCATCGAGCACGACATTGCCGGTCAGCGGCGCGATGGTCGAGTTGGGCTTGAACGACTCGCTGTAGCTGCCATAGAACGAGAGCTGGTCGTCGACTTTGTAAACGATACCGGCGTGGGGCACCCAAGCCTGGCCACTGATGTCGGTATTGGCCTTGAACGGGCGACCGCGGCCAGCGTACTGGTCGTACTGCTGGAAACGCGCACCTGCTACAAGGATCCAGTGCTCATCGAGGTGCAGCGCGTCCTGCACGAACAGCGCATCGGTGCGCAGCTTGTCGGTCTGGTCGCTGTCGCTGGCTCGCACGTTGGTGCCCTCCACTTCCTGTCCGTAGACCGGGTCCAGATAACTGAACGTGGACTGTGGCGTCTGGCGAATCAGGTCACCGCGAAAGATCTTGCGGTCTTCATGGTCGATGCCGAACAGCAGGTCATGCTGCATCCCCGCCAGCTCGACATTGCCATTGAGACTCAGGGTCACGAACTGGTCACGGCTCATGGCGTTGTGGGTGCCGTCGATGCTGCGTGTCAGCGTGCCTTGGGTTTCGTTGACGCCGGTCACACGAACCTGGCTGGCATCGTAGGTCTCACGATTGAAGCTGTAGCCGAAGAGCAGCTTCCAGTCATCGGCCAGCTGATGGTCGACTTCCAGGCGATACAGGTCGGAGCGCCCTTCCATGTCGTTGAACGGCTCGTCCAGGCGGCGCGTGGCAGGGATGTTCAGCGGGTGGCCGTTGTTGCCGAACGCGGTGCCACGGTCGAACGGATAGAGAAATTCACGGTGCTCGTAGGCCAGCACCACCTGGGTGTCTTCGCCCAGCCAAGCCAGCGACGGTGCCACCAGCGATTCGCGGTGCACGCCGTAGTTGCGCCAGTAGTCCTCGTCTTCGTGGTCGACGATCAGGCGGTAGGCGAAGTTGCTGTCACCCAGTGCGCCCGTGCTGTCGAGCCCGCCACCGCTGCCGTTCTTGCCGCTGCCATAGGTCGAGCCGCGCACGGTCAGGGCGTTGTACTGCTGCAACTGCGGACGCTTGCTGACCACGTTGATGACCCCACCCGGGTCCTGGATACCGTACAGCAGCGAGGCAGGGCCCTTGAGCACTTCGACCCGCTCGGTGCTGGCGTTGAAGTTGCGACCCTGCACCACGGGCATGCCATCGCGCATGATCGAGCCGTCGCGGTTGTCGCCAAAGCCACGTTTCATCACCGTGTCGGATGTGCCGCCGAAGTTGTTGCCCTGGGTAATGCCGCTGACGTTGGCCAGGGCGTCATCGAGGTTGCGCGGGGCTTGGTCGCGGATAACCTGGGCCGGTACCACGTTGATTGCCTGAGGGATGTCCTGGTTTGGGCCCTGCCCGCGCATGATCGAAGCGCTGGCCGGGGGCTGGTAGCTGTAGTCGTCCAGTTGCGAGGTCACGGTGGTGGCCTGCAGGTTGAGGGCACCGGAGGTGTCTGCAGGTTCGAGGGTCAGGGTACGTGCGTCGACGCGGCGCCAGGCCAGCCCAGCGTTGCCCAGCAGTTGTTGCAGCGCCTGCTCGGCGCTGAACCGACCATTCAGCGCCGGCGCTTGCACGCCCGGCAGCTCGAGGGTGTAGACCACGCTCTGGCCAGTGGTGCGACTGAAGGCGTTCAGGGCCTGGGCCAAGGGTTGGGCCGGCTGGGCGAAGGCATAGGCCTGCAGCTGCTCGGCCGCGCTTGCCAAGGGGGCGACAGCGAAGGCCGGGAGCGCAGCAAGGCCGAACCAGAGAGGGACGCAACGCGGGGAGAACTTCATGGACGCTGACCTGTGAGGGGTGATTATTGCGAATCAATCGCACTTTCACTCATTACACGGATGCCACGTGCTGTTACCTCACCTGTGCCTGGAAATATTTTTTGCTGTGCCGGCCTCTTCGCGGGTAAACCCGCTCCTACGGGGGGGCGCGCAACGCTGTAGGGGCGGGTTTACCCGTGAAGAGGCTGGCACAGGCAACTACCGAATCAGGGTCAAACGCCCCAACACGGTCTGCCGTGAAAAACCCATCACCTTGCCCAGCGAATCCAGCGCCAGCAGCGGCTCGGCCACCGGGAAGCTGCCGCTGACCTTGCGCTGCCCCAGGTCACCATCGAGCAACAGGATACGCCCCGGGTAATATCGCCCAAGGTCTTCGATCACCTGCGCCAGCGGCACCTGGTAATAGTTCAACCACCCCTGGCGCCAGGCCAGGCGGTTGTCACTGTCCACCGCCAGGGTGTCGCCTACTTTGCCTGCGCGGTAGGTCAGCTGCTGGTTGGCAGTCAGTTCTCGCGCCACAGTGCCCTGCGCGGGGCTGACGCCCACACGCCCGCTGCGCACCGTCACCTGGGCACCCTCGCCTTGCTCACGCACCTCGAACTGGGTGCCGAGCACCCGCACTTCGCCGCCGGCAGCTTCCACCAGGAACGGCTCACCGGTATGGGTAACCTCGAAGAACGCCGCGCCATGCAGCAACCGCACACGGCGCTCACCCTGGGCGAAATCGACCGCAATGGCGCTACCGGCATCAAGCGTCACCTGTGACTGGTCGGCCAAGGTCACCTGGCGAATCTGCCCGGCACTGCTGTAGTCCGCCTGTAGGTCCTGCAACCAGTACCCCGGGTGCCAACCACCAGCGACGCCCACGGCCAGCACCAGGCAGGCTGCCATCGCCAGCCCTGCCACCCGCCGCCAGCCGCCACGCGCCGGTGGTCTGGCCATGGCATCGAGGTAGCGCTGCAGGGCGTCCTGCTCTTCGTCCGCCAGCCGCGCCGCCGGGGCGGCGCTTCTCTGCCACAGCACCTGGGCCTGTTCATAAGCTGCGCGGTGCGCGGGGTCGGCCAGCAACCAGCGCTTGAATGCCGCCCCTTCGGCTTGCCGGGGTTGCTCGTTGATCCGGTTGAACCATTGCAGGGCAGCCTGAAACTGCGCTTCGGTGATCGGCGGTAAACGGCTCATCGACGGGCGCTCCCTGGCCGGCGTGGGGTGGACGCGGGCTCGGCAACACTCGCCTTGCACGCTTCGAGGGCGCGCATCATATGCTTTTCCACGGCGCTCTGGGACAGCTGCATGGCTTTGGCGATCTCGCTGTACTTGCAGCCGTGAATGCGGTTGAGCAGGAAGATCTGCCGGGTGCGTTCGGGCAAGGCACGCAAGGTGGCCTCGATACGCTGCAAGTCGTGGTCGACCTCCACGGCCTGCTCAGGGGCCTGGGCCAGGCTCGCCTCATTCACCGGCACAGCGGCTTCGGCCACGCGTTCGCGGCTACTTTCGCTGCGCAGGTGGTCTATGGCCAGGTTGCCCGCGCAACGCAGCAGGTAAGTGTCCAGCGCCTCGACCTTGACCTCGGGGCGACGCCAGAAACGCAGGAACAGCTCTTGGACCAAGTCCGAAGCGGTGGCGCGGCAGCCGACCCGACGGCTTACCAACGCCTCCATACGCGCACGCTGGGCCTGGAACACCTGGACGAAACGTGCACGTGCGCCTGCGCTGTCAGCGTGAGGCTCGATGATATCCCCTGGCTCGCTCACGGGGGTCACACGGCAAACACGGCGAGCATCGGGCCCAGCACCACGCTGGCGGCGGCCAGGCCCAGCAGCAGACGAGGCTGGTACGGCAGGCCGAACACCCACAGTGTTACCCCGGCCATCATCACCGCGGTCCACTCCACCAGGCCGAGGGCCCAGCCACGCTGGTGCACGCTGAGCACCAGCGACAGCATCAGCAGCAGCCAACCTGCAACACGTAACAGGAGCAAGTGCCTTGGGCTCGGCTTGCGCCCGAGCAAGTCGCTGAAGTGCTTTTCCATCGCCAGGCACAGGGCAACGAAGCCCGCAAAGGCAATCAGTGCGTTACCCAGCATCAGCTCACCTCCACCGTTTCAATGCTCGACTTTTTTGTCGCACGCGCCGCGCGCTTGGCTACGGGGGTTGGGCTGGCCAGCATCTTGTGGGCCAGCCAGGCCAGAAACAGGCCTGTCCCCAGGGCTGTCAGATCGAAGCCGGCCATGGCCCAGTCACCCTCCAGTACCGAATGGTTCAAGCCCCGGTCAGTCGTCAGGCCATTGAGCAACGGCAGCAGGGAGAAGGCCAGCGCGCCCAGCGCCAGTTGCTCGCCCCAGGCCTTGCGCCCGCTACGCAGCACGGCGTGCACCAGCGACAGGCCCCAGGCGATGAAGAAAGCATTGACCTCCCAGTCGGCCCGGCCTTCGACAGCCATGGGCACCAGGCGGTTGGCCCAGAAGAAGCTCGCCACCGCCAGCAACAAGCCGCTCATGCTGGCCATATTGAGCACTTCGACCAGGCGCAGCTCCCCTGGCACAGCTCCGCTCTTGGCGTGCTTGAGCTGGCGCTTGCCCAACCACATCACCAACCCGGTACCAATCACCGCCGTACCGGCCACACCAAAGAAGAAATACAGCCAGCGCAGCCAAGGCCCGGCAAAGTTACCCATGTGCAGGCCGGCGAAACTGAAGGCGGTCATCATTAAACCGCTCTCCGGCTTGCCCTGGCTCAACAGCGCACCACTGGCCCCATCGAATGTCCAGTTGGCGCTACGCCGATAAGCCACGTGGTCGGCTGCCGATTGGGTGAAGGTGACGCGGGCATTGCTGTCGCCCGGGTTTTGTACCTGGATGCTGCCAACACGCGCCCCCGGCTGCAGCGCCTGCACCTTGGCGTACAGGCTCGGCAACGCTACCAGCGGCGTGGCCACTTGGGCCGCCTTGGGCGCATCGTTGCGGCCAAACAGGTCATTGAAGTACTTGTCGGTGTCATTGCCGTAGCTGGCCATGATGCCCGCCGGCATCACCATGTACATGAACAGCACCAGGCTGCTGTAGCTGATCATCAGGTGGAACGGCAGCACCAGCACGCCGATGGCATTGTGCCCGTCCAGCCAGGAACGCTGCCCCTTGCCAGGGCGGAAGGTGAAGAACTCCTTGAAGATCTTCTTGTGGGTAATGATGCCGGTGACCAACCCCAGCAGCATGATGAAAGCGCAGAACGTCGAGAGCCAACGGCCAACCGGGTAAGGCATCTGAAGCTGGAAGTGGAAGCGGTAGAAGAACTCACCACCGCGGCTGTCACGTGCGTCCACCGGCTGGCCGGTCTGGGTATCGAGGGTTTTCCTGACAAAGCCACGCGGGCCGCCACTGGGGTCGCGGTAGCCCACACTCAAGGCGGCCTCCCGTTCGTTCGGCATGCGAATGAACCAGGTACTCGAATGCCCTGCATTGTCCTGCAGGTAACGTTGAGCGACCGCCAGGCTATTGATCGGGTCCAGGGCATGGCTGCGCACTTCAGGCTGCGACCAATGAGTGATTTCTTCCTTGAAGTACGACAGCGTGCCGGTAAGGAAGATGGCGAACAACAGCCAGCCGAAGATCAGGCCGGTCCAGGTGTGCAGCCAGGCCATGGCCTGGCGGAAGCCTTCTTTCATGCGTTTTTCATCCAGTAGGCAACGCCGCTGATCACGCCCAGCAGCAGGCTTGGCGCCAATACGCCCAACCAGGCACGCCAGGCGCTGCGGCAGGCGAAACACCAGATGAACGCCAGCAGGTAGAAGACGAACGACAGCAGCAGGCCGGTGAGCGTGGCATCGACCTTGGGCAGTGGCGCCAGCAAGGCAATACAGACGCTCGCGAGGGACGCCAGCAGATAGCCGCCCAGCAGCGCGGCCAGGCTACGGGATGTCACGGCCAGGCGATAGCTGAGCGGGAGGCCGGCGGTTTTGCACGTCATGGCGAGGTCCGGGCGTTCTTGGGGCTGCAATAATAATGATTTCAATTCTCATAAGCAAAGCCCAGCCCCCGCTACCCATTTGGCCGTACGAGCCACGCGTCACGGTAAGCCCATTTGCAACAAGAAATTTATTTTCAAAAAGGGCTTGAATTCATTCCGCAGTTGCCTGACCTTAGAGTCAAGAGGCGCAGAAATTCCAAGGGTCTCAAGGGCCTAGGCGCGTCTCCATGCGAGCAAGCTGAATAAGGATTGAATCATGCAAATCCAGGTCAACAGCAGCAACGATTTCGACGGTAACGCCCGGCTCGACCAGTGGGTCCGCAGCACACTGCAGAACTCGCTGGAACGTTACGAAGAAGACCTCACCCGCATCGAGGTTCACCTGCGCGACGAGAACGGCGTCAAGCCCGGACCGCATGACAAACGCTGCCAGATGGAGGCTCGCCCGAAAGGCCACCAACCGATTTCCGTGACCCACACCGCCAGTTCGCTGGACCAGGCAGTCGACGGTGCCGCCACCAAGCTCAATCACGCGCTGGAGCACTTCTACGGCAAGCTGCGCAGCAAGCGCGGCGTCTTGGAACTGAGTGACCCGGACGCCTGATCGGCAATGCAAAACGCCCGGCCTTGAGCCGGGCGTTTTCGTTTGTGCCGATCAATGGCGCTGAACCAACGTGCGAACGTCCCGGTCAACCTCTGCATTCACTCACCGCAGAAGCAAGACCATGAACAACCCATTCGAACGAATCAGTGCTGCATTCGCGCCCGAATACCGGGTGAACCTGAGCATTGCAAACCTCGACGGCAGTATCATGCTGACCCTGTCCGACGACGCCGGCGTGGTCGCCAAGCGCCTCATCACCCCGGCCCAACGCAACGACCCGGTGCGCCTGCAACGGGTGATCGACAGCATCCGCCTGGGCCTTGCGATCGAACTCAGCCAGAACCCCCTGCAAGTGCTGGCCGCGCTGACCCGTGACGCCCGCCACGAGCCGCGCCATTTCATCGCCAACTGAGGGCTACTTGCCCTCCTCCACTGCCTTGCCGTTGGCATCCAGCACCTTGGTCGAGGGGTAGCGGTACGAAGCGTAGCGCACCACCAGGATCGAGAACGCCAGCAACAGGATGCCGCCGCACAGGTACAACAGCCCTTCATCGGGTGCCTTGTGGTGCGAAACATCGCCGATCAGCAGGCGAGTGAGCGCGGTGATTGCCACGTACAGCAGGAAGCGGATCGGCATGTGGTTGGTCTTGAAGTAGATCCCCACCATCGCCCCCAGCTCCAGGTAGATGAACAACAGCAGGATGTCATCGACACTGATCCCGCCCTTGCCCAGCATGTCCAGGAACGTCACCACCGCCGCGTAGGCGGTGATCGCGCCAATGCCGAACAGCGCCAGGTAATGGAACGCCTCGACGCACAGGTTGCCCAGCGAGTCGGCCGAGCCGTGCAGGCCCTTGCGCAGTTTTTCTGCCCATTTGATGTTCACGATGTTCCATTCCCCGATACGTCTTTAAGGATGATGCGTCGCTGATGTGACGCTTGTGCCATGCAGTTAAAGGGCCAAGCCCCTGTCTTGGAAGGCGACCGATTGCCGCAAGACACCTTGAGGCGTGGCACGATGCATGAACTGGAGGCGCTGCGGCCTTTGCTTGAGTCGGCACTGGTTCAGGTGCAGATGCCCGCTGAGCCCAGGAACTTCGCACTAAGGCTGGTTAATGTGCCGGAAGGGCCGGCCTCTTCGCGGGCTCGCCCGCTCCCACAACCCGTTGTAGGAGCGGGTTTACCCGCGAATAGGCCGGACCTGCCGGCCAATATCTCCCGGTCATTCACCGTCGCAGCCGCCACCGCATTCGCGGGCAAGCCCGCTCGTCTATTTTGGGCCAATTGTTCTTGGTAAAGGCGCACCCGCAGCGCTCGGTCTGTGCCACGCTACAATTTCTGCTTGCGAATCAACCAGCATTGCCATTACTGTATATAGATACAGTAAACCGCAACACAACCAGCAAAAAGGCATAGAGGTGATGAATGGCCGTCGAAGTGGTGTACCGCAGCAGCCGCGACCCGGAGCGCTTGTTCATGGATAAGGCCGAAGCAGACCGTCACGACAAAATGCTCGAACTGGCCGAGCGCCTGGCCGAAGTGCTGCACAAGGCGGTGCCGTCGCTGACCGAGCAGCAGGTCGAGGAAGCCGGTATCTACATGGCGAAGAACCGCGATGTGTTCGCCCGGGCGTTCAAAAGCCAGCCGGATGCGTTGGCCGAATTGCTTGAGGGTACTGCTGCCGAGTGATATCGCCCGAGGTGTGCGGGTTTACCGGCGAAGTGGCCAACAACGCCATCAGCAACCTTCAGCCATACAACAACCGCTCCGCCAACATCTGCGCCACCCTTGCCGGCGAACGCTTCTCCGCCTGCGCATGGCCAAACACTTCGGTCAGCCGTGAAGGAATCCGCGCCAGGTGCGCAGTAATGGTGCCTTGGTCTTCGCCACGGTGGGTGAGTGCCACATAGATCAGCCCACCGGCATTGATCACGTAGTCAGGTGCATACAATATGCCGCGCGACTCCAGCTGGTCTGCCACCTGCAAGGTCGTCAGCTGGTTGTTGGCCGCCCCCGCCACTGCCGCACAACGCAGTTGCATCACGCTCTGCCCGTTCAGTACCGGGCCCACGCCGCAGGGTGCAAAGATATCGCAAGGGGTACTGATCAACGCATCGTTGGTCACCGGTTTGGCATCGAACTGCTCCATCGCCAGCCGCACCCGCCCCGGGTCAAGGTCGCTGACCAGCAGCTCCGCGCCCACCGCATGCAATTGCTCCGCCAGTGCATAACCGACATTGCCCAACCCCTGCACCGCTACCCGCAAGCCTCTCAGGTCATCGCTGCCCAGCCGGAACGAGGTTGTGGCACGTATGCCCGCGAACACTCCCATCGCCGCATGTGGCGATGGGTCGCCCGACGCAGTGGTGCTGGTCACGTAGGGCGTGCTGTGGGCAATGCAGTCCATGTCCAAGGTCGAGGTGCCACTGTCCACGGCGATGATAAAGCGCCCATGCAAGGTATCGATGAAGCGGCCAAAGGCCTCGAACAGCGCGGCGCGGTTTTCCACATGCGGGTTGCGCATGATCACCGCTTTGCCACCCCCCATCGGTAAGCCGGCCAGTGCTGCCTTGTAGCTCATGCCCTGGGCCAGGCGAATCGCGTCGGTCATGGCGCTTTCGTCATCGGCGTAAGGCAGGTAGCGGCACCCCCCCATGGCCGGGCCCAAATGCTCACTGTGGATTGCCACAACGGCTTTCAGGCCCGTAGGCGGGTCATTGAACAGGTGCAGTGACTGGGTACGGGTGCTTTGCATCAGCGCGAACATCGACCGGCTCCCCTACGAGGTGCTCCTTCCAGTATAGGCACGGCCTCAGCCTTGACGCCGCCGCCGGACCACTGGACGAAACCACGCGCCACGGCTAATACTCAAACGTGTGTGGAGATGCCCCATGAAGCCACGTCAAGCCTGCCTGGCCTGCCTGGAACGCGAGCCTGTCGACCTGCTGGAAGCCGCATTGTGGATTGCTGCCGAGCACGACCCGGGTGTCGAGCCCGCGGCCAGCCTTGCTGCGCTGCACGACCTGCAGCGCGAGATAAGCGCCAACCTGCCGATGCTTCCACTATGCGAACTGGCCCAGCCACTGCTGCGCCAGCTCAATGCGCTGGGCTTTCAGCAGGATGAATATCACCCCTTGCGCCCCCATGCGGCGATGATGGACAAGGTACTGCAGCGCCGCCGCGGCCAACCACTGACCCTGGCCATCCTCGCGTTGGAACTGGCCAGGCGCCTGTCCATACCGCTGGAGGGTGTGGGCTTCCCTGGCCATTTCCTGCTGCGCGTGCCGGGTGCCGACCACCTGCTCGATCCCTGCGGCGGCCGGCGCCTGTACCCTAGCGACTGCCGCGAATTGCTGGCGCGCCAGTTCGGCCCGCACCTGGCGCTGACCGCCGAGCACCTGCGCAGCGCCAGCCCGCTGCAGATGCTGCAACGCCTGTCACGCAACCTGCGCCAACTGCACATCAGTAACGACAACCACCTGGCGGCGTTGATCGACGCAGAGCGCATCATGCAGTTGGGCCCGGTGCAGGTGAGCGACTACATGACCCGCGCCTCGCTCTACCATCATCTGGATTGCCCACAGGCCGAGCGCTTCGACCTGGAGCATGCGTTGCTGCTGACGGAAGACCCGGTCCAGCGCCTGAAGCTGTCCGAGCGAATCGGCAAGCTTCCGGCGACGAACCGTTCACTTCACTGAGCCGGGCTGTCCGGCTGCTGGGCGGGGTGGGCCTTGGCGAACGCCGGGTGCGCGGCCGCCAGTGCGGCAACCCGCAGGATGCGCGGGAAGCTGGCGAGGTCGATGTTGAAGCGTTCGGCCGCGTACAACTGCGGGATCAGGTACACATCCGCCAGCCCAGGCGTGTCGCCAAAGCAGAAACCGTGATCGCCAATCAGTTGCTCCACTGCCGCGAGCCCTTGGCTGATCCAGTGGCCGATCCACTGGTTGACCTGCCCCTCATCCTGACCGGCCTGGCGCAGCCGGTTGAGCACACTGACGTTGTGCAGCGGATGAATGTCGCAACCAATGATGGCCGCCACCCCACGTACCTTGGCCCGTGCCTCGGCGGTGGCCGGCAGCAACGCAGGCTGTGGATAAACCTCTTCCAGGTACTCGATGATCGCCGGCGACTGCACCAGCACCTCACCACCGTCGGTGCGCAAGGCCGGTACGCGGCCCTGCGGGTTGACGGCTACATAGCCCTCGCCGCGCTGCTCACCCTGGAGCAGGTTGACCGGCAGGGACTGGTAAGCCAGTCCCTTCAGTGCCAGGGCAATGCGCACCCGGTAGGACGAGGTGGAACGGTAATAGGTGTACAGCTCCATACCCCTGCCTCCTCAGTTGGCTGCGATGACCGTGCCGCGGCATTCACCGAAACCGATGCTGGCTACGCCGTCACGTGTGCAGCGGGCACGCAGGATGATTTCGTCGCCGTCTTCGAGGAATTTGCGCACTTCGCCGCTGGCCAGCTCAACCGGCAGTTTCCCGCCTTCGGTGATCTCCAGCAGGCTACCGAACGATCCCGGCGTGGCGCCCGACAGCGTGCCCGAACCGAACAGGTCACCCGGCTGCAGCTGGCAGCCGTTGACGCTGTGATGCGCCACCAGCTGCGCCACGGTCCAGTACATGCTGCGTGTGTTGCTCAGGGTCAGGCGGTGCGGGGCAATGCCCTGCTCACGCATGCGCTCGGTCAGCAGCAGCACTTCGAGTTCGATATCAAATGCACCACTGGCCTGGTCGCGCTTGTCCAGCAGGTACGACAGCGGCTGCGGGTCACCTTCGGGGCGTGCCGGCTGAGCACAGCGGAACGGCTCCAACGCTTCGGCGGTGACCACCCAAGGCGAAATGGTGGTGATGAAGCTCTTGGACAGGAACGGCCCCAGTGGCTGGTATTCCCAAGCCTGGATATCGCGCGCCGACCAATCGTTGAGCAGGCACAGGCCGGCTACGTGCTCGGCGGCATCGCCTACCGGAATTGCCTGGCCCATGTCATTGCCCTGGCCAATCCAGATACCCAGTTCCAGTTCGTAGTCCAGACGAGTGCAAGGGCCGAAGCTCGGCTCGGTGTGCCCGGCCGGCAGGGTCTGGCCCTTGGGCCGGCGCACGTCGGTGCCAGACGGGCGGATGGTGGAGGCGCGGCCGTGATAACCGATCGGCACGTACTTGTAGTTGGGCAGCAGTGGGTTGTCGGGGCGGAACAGTTTGCCCACGTTCTTCGCATGCTCGATGCCAACGTAGAAATCGGTGTAGTCACCGATCTGCGCCGGCACGTGCAACTGGCAGTCACTGGCCGGGAACAACGCCGGCTTCAAGGCCGCCTGGTGTTCGCTGTGCTCATCGAGCAGCACCTGCAAACGCTCGCGCAGAGCTACGCGGGCATTGCGGCCCAAAGCGAAGAAGGCGTTCAAAGCCCCGCCGCGGGTGGCTTCAACGGCGGCCTTGGCCGCCCCGTCGAACAGGCCGGCGGCCAGCACCGCCTCCAGGTCGAGGATCGCGTCGCCGATCGCCACGCCACAGCGCCTGGCTTCACCCGGCCGGCTGAAGATGCCCAAGGGCAGGTTCTGCAGCGGGAAGTCGCTGTGCCCGTTGGCGTGCTCGACCCAACTACGGGCATTGGCAGTGTGGTTCATGGGTTATCTCCGGTTCGGGTTGAAGGTGCTCGGCAAGGTCGCCCAGCAACTATCGTAGTCGGCCTGCAATTGCGGGCATTCAAGGGCTTGCAGGCTCGGGCGCAACACCTGGCTGGTCTCGAACATGAAGGCCATGGTGTTGTCGATCTTGTGCGGCGCCAGGTCAGCGGCAATGGCCTTTTCACAGGTTTCAGCGTCAGGGCCATGGGCACTCATCACCCCGTGCAACGAGGCACCACCCGGCAGGAAGCCCTCGGCCTTGGCGTCGTAGGCGCCATTGATCAGGCCCATGAACTCGTTCATCAGGTTGCGGTGGAACCATGGCGGACGGAAGGTGTTCTCGGCCACCATCCAGCGTGGCGGGAAAATCACGAAGTCCATGTTGGCCATGCCATGCACGCTGGTTGGCGAGGTGAGCACGGTGAAAATCGAGGGGTCCGGGTGGTCGAAGCTGACCGTGCCGATGGTGTTGAAGCGGCGCAGGTCATACTTGTACGGCACGTTGCTGCCATGCCAGGCCACAACGTCCAGTGGCGAGTGCTGCAGCTCGCAAGCCCAGTATTCACCCAGGAACTTCTGTACCAGTTGCACCGGGCCTTCGGCTTCTTCGTAGTGGGCCACGGGCGTGAGGAAGTCACGGGGGTTGGCCAGGCCGTTGCTGCCGATCGGGCCCAGGTCCGGCAGGCGCAGCGGCGCACCGTGGTTTTCCGCGATATAGCCACGGGCCTGGCCGTCGAGCAGTTCGACGCGGAACTTCATGCCACGTGGGATCACCGCAATTTCCAGCGGTTCGACCTCCATCACGCCCAGTTCGGTGGCGATGCGCAGGCGGCCCTGTTCCGGCACCAGCAGTAGCTCACCGTCCGCGTTGAAGAACACCCGTTCCATGGACCGGTTGGCGCAGTAGATGTAGATGCTCACGCCAGCCGGTTTTTCCGCTGCGGCGTTGGCAGCCATGGGCAGCCAACCTTCGATGAAATCGGTCGGTTCAGCAGGAATCGGCTGCGGGCTCCAGCGCAGGCGGTTGGGGTTGATGCCACCCAGTGGCCCGCCGAGCGGCTGGCGCGCCAGGCGCTCGAAGCGTGGGTGCAAGGCAGAAGGACGAATGCGGTACAGCCAGGTACGGCGCTGCTCGCTGCGGGCCATGGTGAACGCCGTGCCCGACAGCAGCTCGGCATACAGGCCATACGGGGCCTTCTGCGGGGAGTTCTGCCCGACAGGCAGCGCCCCGGGCAATGCTTCGCTGGCGAATTCGTTGCCGAAGCCGCTCAGGTAGTGAAGGTCGGGCGACGTGTCGCGGTTCATCGATGCCTCCGGATTTTGTTTTTATCGTAATCAAATTACGAATAACGTAATTTGCTCCGCTCAAGGCGTCAAGCTATAAAGGCGACACGATAAATCCGGAACCTCCCCTCCCATGGCCAAAGCCAGCTCCCCCACCGACACCGGCAAGCAGAAGGTCCGCTCGGCGGAAGTCGGCACCGACATCCTCAAGGCCCTCGCCGAACTCTCGCCCTCGACGTCATTATCACGCCTGGCCGAGCACGTGCAGATGCCTGCAAGCAAAGTGCATCGCTACCTGCAGGCGCTGATTGCGAGTGGTTTTGCCGAACAGGATGCGGCCACCAACCATTACGGGCTGGGGCGCGAGGCATTGCGGGTGGGGCTGGCGGCGCTGGGCAGCATCGATGTGCTGAAGGTGGCGGCAATGCCGTTGTCGCAGTTGCGAGATGAGCTCAACGAAAGCTGCTTCATCGCTGTGTGGGGCAACCAGGGGGCCACGGTGGTAAGCATCGAACCTGCCGTGCGCGCAGTCACCGTGGTGACCCAGATCGGTTCGGTGCTGCCGTTGCTCAGCTCGTCCACCGGGCTGGTATTCGCCGCCTACCTGCCCGAGCGAGAAACCCAGGAGCTGCGCGACAGGGAACTGGCCGCTTTGCAACAAACCGCCAGTGACTACGACACACTGCTGGCCGGCATCCGCGAACAGGGCCTGCACCATGTGCATGGCCTGCTGATGCCGGGGGTGGATGCACTGTCGGCGCCAGTATTCAACGCCCTGGGGCAGATTGCGGCGGTGATGACTGTGGTCGGGCCGACGTCGATCTTCCATGCCGATGAACATGGGCCGGCGGCGCAGCGCCTGCTCACGGCCGCACGAACCGTGAGCTGGCGCATGGGTTATGCGGACAACCCACACTGCGCCTCGACGTCTTGTGTTTCCTCCTCGACGAGCCAGAGCAGTTCCTGAGAGAAGCCGTCATAAAGGGCGGGGGCCACCTCGCTCACCAAATCGCCGTAGTCATCGCATAGCCGCCCGATCACACGCGAGAAGGCTGTGGGCTGCGACACCTCTGCACGGGAAAGTACGGTGATGTATTTCTGCGCGGCACCGAACAACCGCGCCAAAACCCCCGTGGAGGCCACCGTTCCTGCAACCCCCGCCGCGAACGATAGCAAGGCGGCGGAACGGTCGCCATCGCTCCACGCGATGGCCCCGGTGACAAAGGACCTGGCCGCACAGAACAGCCCGACGGCCATAGCCGCCGGCGGAAACGGCACGGTGAGGATGCCGGCCAGTACGATCCCCCACTCCACCACCACGGCCGAAATACGCTCGGCAGCGTCGGCGCTGTCTTCAGCGGCTTCGTTGATCATCCGCCTGATACGTTTCTCCAGGTCCTGGACAGGATCCCCGATACGCCCGGTCTCCCCTATCGGCGGCCGCACGCCCCTGCCTCGGGCAACGGCGTCCAGCACCAGCTCAATGCCATCCCCGGCGCGCAGTTGTTCTTCGATCCATGCGTTCAAGCGCGACTGGTTCGATAACGGCACGCGGTCTTGGCAATAACTTGCCAAGTCGTGCTCACGCCAAGTCCTTGCCAGCTCGCTGAGGGTCCGCAGCGTGGAGCCTTGCTCGATTTCTGGCAGATAGACCAAGGGCTCAAGCTCGCGGTCACGAGCATGCTTCAGCAGGTAGGCACCTTGAACAGGGCAATCGTCCATCCACAACGGATAAAGGTTGCACGCCGCGTCGATCGAGGTTCCCGAAAAAGTGTCGATCACCGATTCCAGCCACTGCGCATGGCGGCCCGACAAGCTTCCCTGAAGTTTCTCGCTGAGCACGGCACGCCTGATCTTCAAAGCAAAGAGCGTGCGATAACACTGCCTGAGCTTTTCATATTCCGGCCTGGAGCGGTCGAGTAACTGCGCTTTCACTTCTTCGATGTACTTGTTGCCCAGGTCGGCAGCACGAATGTAGCTCCCCAGCAGCGCCGGGCTCAGGTGCGAGATATCCTGGCCGGTAGCCGAGGTGATGCGGGCAAAGTCGGAGAAATTGTAATACGTGGGATAACCTTTGATGACGGTCTGTGTCAGTGTGCGAATGGCATCCTCTTCCAGCGTTATCAATACCTGATCCGGGTTGATTGCGCCGCCGCGATTGCCCGGGTATGAGTTGATTTTTTCCGTCACCTGTCGATGGGCGAAGGTGCGAAAACTCGGCATCTTCATCAGCGACTGGTACCTGGCCTGCGCAAGCTTGAGCAGTTGATCGATATCAACCAGCGCCTGCTGCTCGGCACGACTGGCGTTGATGAACCAGCTTGGCGTGGTGGCCTGCTGGTCCTCGATCAGGGCAGTGATCTTGCGCCTGGCCAGGGCATTGAGCACATCCAGCCACTGCTGCGACTTGATCGGCGCGAGCGTCACGCTGTGCATGGACCAGTCGGTGGGCAGCATCTCGACCTTGCGCAAATGGCGTTTGAGCGAATCATGCTGGGCCCGCGAGCATTGCCCCAGCAGGTACTCACTGCCTACCGGCAACAAGGTCCAGCTACCGATTTCGAGCGCCATTTCCTGGAGTGAATCGAAAAGATGAAAATCGCCTCCTGGTGCACCAGGGGCGTAGAGCAAGTACTGATCGTCCTGCACCAGACACAGCAGATCCTTCAAGGGCGCTTGCGCACCATTGAGGCAAACCAGGCCGGCGCTGATGGCATTGGCCTGCATGTTCCCCTGGCGTGCGTGGTGCAGCAGATCGAATCCAGCCGGGTGAAACCCTTGATGACGAGCGGCCTGATTGGCCAGCGCCAGCCGCGCATCAAGCACCTCGCACAGTGCGGCCATGGTCAAAGCGTCGTCATAGAGCGTACGGATCTGTTTGACGTAGTTCACGCGCAAATCCAGTTTTTCGATCACGCTCTGGATAGAGGTACTCCCCAACAATGAACGGTGCCGCTCCCCCAGGACCTCGACCTTGAGCTGGCCCCCGCTGTAGCCACCACTCAACGCCCAATCGAGCAGGGTGTGTTTCATCGCCTGCTCAGGGTCATCGACGTGACTGACACACACGCGTACCTGCTCGGGGTCGATATCCAGGCCAAGGGCTTGCTTGACCTGTTTCTTGGCGAAGCTGCGCAGGTCGCGCCATTGCGCCAGACGCTCGGTGCAACGCTGCTCCTTCACCTGCAGGTCATCTTCCAGTTGTCGATAGGCTTGCAGTTCCTCGCCCTGCATGAATCGCCGCCATTCGGGCAGCAGGCTGGTGCGGTACGCTCGCACATGCCGCGTCGCACGTTTCTGCAGCGCAGCCACCAGAGGCTCAAGCCGAGCCGCACTGTCGAGCTGGGCCAGACGCCGCGCGTCATCGACCTTTACCCGTAGGCTGCGCTGGGTGACCTTAAGCTGGAAAGCCCGCAGATCACGGATGAAATACCTGTGAAGTGGCACTTGCAGCGGCACGAAATCGAGTGTCAAACCCTCTGTAGACAACGCCGCCCGCTCTTGCGAAGACAACAGCCAACGCAACGGGCTGCCTTCAGCAAAGGCTGGGGCGAGTGCGCTGGCTGCGCGCGCGCGTTCAGTGTCGAACCAGCAACCGCTGGCCAGGCTGTAAATCAGAAAATCCGCAGGTGCGTCCGGGTTCTGTTCGAGGTCATGACGGCTAGCGACGACGCCCGGCAAACGAAAACGCAAATCTCCGGCAACCAGGTACACCTCATGCTTGTTTACGTCCCCGTCCTGCTCAAGGGCCTCGATACCGGCTTCCCAGGCCTTGAACCTAAGGGCCTTGAGGCGCGTTTCAGCAAACATCAGCTGGATCAAATGGGACGCCAGGGTAAGTGGTTTCGAACTTAATCTGGACTGTTGCTTCCACCACTGGTCAAGAACCGCCTGCCTTTGCGGCACAAGCGACTCGACAACCGCCAACGGCAAACGCTGCTGCTCGGTGAACTGTTGTCGATGCGCCTCCGGTATCAGGCTGCCCAATTGCGCAACCGCAGCCATCAGCTGTTGCAGCTCCTGGGCGTGGGCCATCATGGCCTTCACCTGTTCTTTCACAGAGCGTGCACCTGGGCACCCTTCACCGAAATCGGGGCTGCCGAGATTGAAATCGAAAGACATGAACTGCGCTCCAAAATACAAGGAGGCAGCAGAGTGAACGGATGATAAAGGCAATAGCGCAGGGAAGCTTACCCCGCACTTGGCACTGTTGCCTGAAACGTAAAGGTGAATGTCGACAGACGCTATTTTTCCTAACGGATCAAGCGCTTATTCTTGACTCACTGGCCGGCTTGAAGGGCTCTCCCCCCCGCCTTTCAAGCCTGCGAGGTTCACCGACGTAGATTTTGAAGCTCCTTGATCTGACGTCTCGATTGGCCGCTGCGGCTTGCAGCGGCCTTTTTTTTGAAATCTGAAAATGCATCCTGGCCGTCAGGTGACCGTCAAGACTTTCAGCGCCGTTGAGATCGGGCGCCGCCCGGACGGCGCCCGACCTCATCGGCGCTGAAACCTCGTCATGACCACGCCACTTTCGGCGGGTAGAAGCTCAGCGGCTGCTCACGAAAGGCCAGGTAGTGGCGCAGCACCTGCACTGGCGCTTCGGTATGCGGGTAATGGCCAATGCCCAGTAACTGCACGGTGTCCGGCTCCGGTATCAGTTGCCGGTAGCGCTCAAGCATGTGCGCGCCGGAAAGCGGGTCGACCACGCCATTGATCAAGCGCAGCGGCACGCCTTTACGTTGCATCGCCCCGACCCAGCGTTCGCGGTGCAACCTGCGCTCCGGCATGTAGCCCACCAGCTTGTGCAGGATGCGCGTGCCCCGGTTGGCAGCGATCAGGCTCCAGAAATCATCCAGCGCGCTTTCACTGGGATGCGTGCAGGGGCCGTAGACCTGAATCACGTTGCGCACCAGGTCGTCACGCCCGAACGAGCGCCCGACCAGCCAGCCAAACCGGCTGAGCAGCAGCTTCTGGATCAGTAGCATGCGGCAGCTTTCGGGGAACAGCCCGCTGTTGAGGAACACGCAACTGGCAATGTCGGCACGCTGCTCATGGTGTCGCGCCAGCAGTTCCTGAGCCACGCTGCCGCCGTAGTCGTGGGCCAACAGGTGCACTGGCTGCGCGACCTGCAGATGGGCAAGCAATGCCTGCTGCAGGTCTGCTTGCTCCATCAGGCTGTAAGTGTGATCGACGGGCTTGTCCGAATCACCAAAGCCAAGCATGTCGCAAGCGATCACCCGGAAACGTTGGCTCAGAGGGCCCCACAGATAGTGCCAGTCCCAACTGGCGGTGGGGAAACCGTGTAACAGAAGCAGAGGCTCTCCTTGCCCTGCGGTCCAGTAGCGGATGCTCTGGCCCCGGAACATGAAACTCTGTGACCGGGTACGCCAGACGCACAATGGAATCTCGGCCATAGGCATCAGAAGGGTCCCGGTGTAGTGGTGTTGGCGGAATAGGGCAAGGCTGCGTTCATTGCATGTCACCTCGGCACTTACATGTGCTCTCTATGTCGAGGCAAAGTCTAGTCAGCAGCCTGTTGGCTGGAACTTGCGTTGCCAGCCAGCTTGATGACTGAGCGAGTCAGTTGCACGAACGGTCAGAGCAGCAAGGCCAACAACGGCGCCGCGAACAGGTTGAGCAGCCCGGTCAGGACCATCACCAGGCCGGCCACCGAGCCTTCCTCACGGCCCACTTCCTGCGCCCGGCTGACCCCGGCACCATGCGCGCCAACACCGAACAGCGCACCCCGTGCCAGCGGCGTGCGCAGCGGCAGCCAACGCAACAGCACACCGCCGAACATGGCACCGAGCACGCCGGTGAACATCACGAACACCGCGGTCAGTTCTGGCACCCCACCCAGGTCATGGGCCAGCGGCATGGCAAAGGGCGTGGTGATCGAGCGCGGCACCAGCGACAGGCTGGTTGCGCTGTCCAGCGCCAACAAGTGCGCCAGCCCCCAGGAGCTGGCGATCGAGGCACTGCTGCCGGCTACCATGCCCACCATCAGGGCCGGCCAATGGCGCGCCAGCATGGCCCGCTGCTGCCAGATCGGCACTGCGAAGGCTACGGTCACCGGGCCGAGCACGCCCATCAACCAGTGGGTGTTGCGCGCATACTCGGCATAGGCCGTATGCAGCGGCACGGCCACAGCCAGCAGCAACACCGGTACCAGGATCAACGGCGACAGCAGGTAGCGCTTGCTGCGCCGGTACAACCAACGGCTACCCAGGTAAGCCAGCAGGGTCAAGGCCAACCAGAACAGCGGCATGGGTTCAAGGCTCACGGCGCAGCCTCCAGCGGCACACCAGCTCCACGGTCATGGCGGTCACTACCATCACCATCAGCGTGCTCACGGCAATCACCAGCAAGATGCGCCAGCCCTCTTCACGGATCAATGCGCCATAGTCGAGCAGGCTCATCAGCGCCGGGATGAAGAACAACAGCATCTCAGCCATCAGCCAGCCGGCCCCCAATTGCAGCGTGGCCGGTTTGAGCACACCCGAAGCGAACAGTATCAACAGCAGTGCCAGGCCCATCACACCGCCGGGGATCGGCCAACCCAGCCAACTGGCAATCTGGCCACCGAGCAGGAACAGGGTACAGAGAACCGCCAGCTCGACGAGCAGGCGCAGGGCTTTTTTCAATGATGCAGGTTTCATGGCGGGGTTCCTCGACAGGCCCTCATTTTAAGATTTGGCTGCCTAGGCCAGAAGCGAATTGTTAGACTGCCTGCCATTCCAGAATGGAATCGAAGCAATGGAATTCAAACAACTGCGCAGCTTTATCGAAGTGGTCCACCGCGGCGGTTTTACCCAGGCGGCACAGACCCTGCACATCAGCCAGTCGGCCGTGAGCAAGCAGGTGGCCCAGCTTGAGCAAGATGTGGGCCAGCCGCTGCTGGAGCGCCAGGCGTCGCACCTGCACCTGACCGCTGCCGGGCGCATCGTGCTGGAGCGTGGCGAAGCCCTGCTGCGCCAGCGCCAGGCGCTGCTCAACGAGCTGGACGACCTCAGCCAGATGGAGCGTGGCGAACTACGCCTGGGCTTGCCGATGCTTGGCAGCGACACGTTGTTCGCCGGCTTGTTCGCCGAGTACCGGCGGCGCCATCCGAACATCGCCATCCAGCTGCTTGAAGGCGGCAGCCGCAACGTCGAACAGGCCGTCAGAAGTGGCGAACTGGAACTGGGCGGCTGCTTGACGCCCACCGACGAGGCATTCGACTACCAGCCCTTCTGCAACGAACCGCTGGATGCCTTGCTGCCGGCTGGCCATGCCCTGGCGGGCCTGGACGCCGTGGGCCTGAGGCAACTGGCCGATACACCGTTCCTGCTGTACCAGCGCAGTTTCGTGCTCAACGACCGGCTGCTGAAGGCGTGCCAGCAGCAGGGCTTCACCCCCAAGGAAGGCGGGCGCAGCGGCCAGGCGGATTTTTTGGCGGCGCTGGTGGCGGCGGGCCAGGGCGTGGTGATGCTGCCCCGGGTGGTGGCAAAAGCGCTGGAGCGCCCCGGGGTGGTGCGTGTGCCGTTGAATGCGCAGGAGGATTTGCGTTGGGATATCGCGTTTATCTGGCGACGCGGTGCCTACCTGTCACGGGCGGCGCAGGCGTGGTTGGCCTTGTTGCGCGCCCCCCATGGCTAACACGCCTGCGCAGGTGCCGGGTCAGGCGTTCAGTGCGCTCGCCAACTCAGCCAGCCAAGGCTCGGCATCCGCCTCCGGGGTCACCGTCTCGCTCGCATCCAGGCGCAGCATTGGCTGCACTTCGCGCACGCCCAGTTCGGCGAACAGCTCACGCATCTGCTCGCCACCCCCGCAATAGGTATCGCCATAACTGGAGTCGCCCAGCGCGATCACCGCACCAGGCAGGCCGCGCCAGGCCGCGGGCAGTGTGTCACGAAGTGTGCTGTACAGCGGCATGAGGTTGTCCGGCAACTCACCCATACCGGTGGTCGAGGTCACGGCCAACAAGGCGTCGGGGGCAAAACCCTGAAGATCCTGAAGGGTGGCACGCGCAGCATGCCAGGCCTCGAAACCCGCCGCCTTGAGTAGCGATTCAGCGTGACGGGCGACTTCTTCGGCGGTGCCATAGACCGAGCCGGAAATAATGGCGACTTTCATCGGGTAGAGGATTCCGAAACTGAGTGAAAACGTAGGATACTAGCATTCAACGCTGGCAAAAGGCCGCCGTTACCAAAGTCGCCATCTTCCGTTTTCCTTCACCTATGGCCCGGACATGATCAACGCGCAATTGCTGCAATCGATGGTCGATGCGTCCAATGACGGCATCGTGGTTGCCGAAAAGGAAGGCGACGACACTATCCTGATCTACGTGAACGCCGCTTTCGAATGCCTCACTGGCTACAGCCGTGACGAGATTCTCTATCAGGACTGCCGGTTCCTGCAGGCTGACGACCGTGACCAGCTTGGCCGCGCACGCATCCGCAAGGCCATGGCCGAGGGCCGCCCATGCCGCGAAGTACTGCGCAACTATCGCAAGGATGGCAGCGCCTTCTGGAACGAGCTGTCGATCACGCCGGTAAAGAGCGACTTCGACCAGCGCACCTACTTCATCGGCATCCAGAAGGACGTCAGCCGCCAGGTCGAACTGGAACGGGAGCTGGCGGAACTGCGCGCTCGTCCGAAACCCGACGAACGCGCCTGAACCAAGTCCGCCACGCACGGTCAATTCCGTTGAAGAAATCGCCACCACCGAGTTCGATCATGCAAGCAGACGCGCTCCTGACCCAGGACGAGCTGGATTTCATACAGAACATGCAGCATTCGCCACAACTGAACCTGGCTGACACCATGTCGAGCCTGCTGGTCAATGGCGACCGCCGCATTCAAAGCTTGCTTACGCGGTTGGTGGCTAACGAGCAGGTGACCTTGCAGGCCCAGTTCAACAACCAGCAGATCAGTTTCCCGCTGCAGCTGGTAGAGGACGAGTTCCACGCCCTGCACCTGCAGCTGGGTTCACCGGAAATCTACGAAGACGGCCCCATGCTGCGCCCATGGCGCTTGTCGCTGGACCAGCCGAGCGTTCTGCTCGACGCCCATGACAAGGCAAGCGGCCTGTGGGTGCGCGAGATTTCCTTCAAAGGCGTGCTGCTGGAAGTCCGTGATTTGCCAACGGCACCCGCCCGCTTCGAGCTGCGCTTCGCCCCGGGCGGCATCACCCCGATCGAACTGCATGGTGTGTTGGGCCGGCGCATCGGCACGGACCTGGCTGCCTACGACCTCGGCCCAAGCCCAGCCGAAGAAATCGAACGCCTGCGCGACTACATCCTCCAGGCCCACCGCCACGCCCACCCCGAGCTGCACACTCAAGTATCGAGCTGACGGGCCAGAAACTGCCGCAAGCGCTGGCGCATCACACTGCCCTGCGCGCCCAGGCAGGCTACAGGGCTGCCAGCCAGGCTGTCCTGTACCGCTTCCGCCGCCTCACCGGCCAGTAACAACGGGCATTCCAGCATCGACGCCAGGCGCTTGAGGTGCCGGGTGAGTTCTACTGTGGGCGACGGATGGGAAAACAGCACCAAGGCGTCCGGCTTCAGCCGTTCGCAGACCAGCGCAAGCTCTTGCAGCGGCTGCCCGTTCGCCAGCGGGATCACGCGTATTTCATCGCTACCCAGGATCAGACTGGTTACCAGTAACTCAAGCTCATGGCACTGCCCCGGCAATGGCGCCACCAGCACGGTGCGGCTACTCGGCACACGGGCCAGCTGCAAGCGGGCGAAAACCCGACCGCGCAGGAACTGATCATAGAACAGCCATTCGCTGGCCTGCCCATAACCGCCTTGCCGGACTACCATGTCATGCCACACCGGCATGAACACATTGGCGAAAACCTGGTCCAGGGTGCTGGCCGCGAACACCTCGTCATAAAGGCGATCCAGGCCCGCCACGTCGAAGTGCTGTACCGCCAGGCGAATCTGGTTTTGCCAGCGCGAGCAGGGGTCCACCGCGCCGCCAGCCTGCCCGGAGAGGGCATGGCCGCGAGCGAGAATGCTGCCCACCTTGCTGACCGCCACGCCACGCTCCAGCCAGCCGAGGATACGGCGGATTTCATCGATATCAGCCTGGGAATACAGGCGGTGACCACTGTCGGTACGGATGGGCTGGATCAGCCCATAACGGCGCTCCCAGGCGCGAAGGGTCACGGCGTTGACACCGGTCAAGCGTGACACTTCACGAATCGGAAACAGCTCCTGCTGCTCGAAACTCGCATCGATCACCGGTTTACGTCCCTGTTCGTTCATCTGCACGAAGTACCCTCAGTGCGAAAAAACTGAGCACATAGCTTACTACGACTGCGTCGGTCTGTTGATGCCAACGTTTGCCAGCTGATAGTTGCCGAAGATCGCAACTGCGCGATAATGCGTGCCCGATTCTTGCATGCATGACTGCGTCGCCCACCACCCCGGGCCACACAGCCAAAGGGGCCAGCTACCCGCCAGCCCCGTTGCCAGGAGATACACAATGTCTACCCCACCCGTCACCCTCATGGTGTCGCGTCGCGCCGCCCATGGCCGCTACCAGGACCTGCTGGCCTGGCTGCATGAAGGCGAACAGCTGGCCACCGACTTCCCTGGCTACCTCGGCTCGGGCATCCTCGCCCCGCCCCGGGATGGCGACGAATTTCAGATCATCTTCCGCTTCAGCGACGAGCCGACCCTGCATGCCTGGGAGCACTCCGCCTCGCGTCGCGCATGGTTACAACGCGGCAACGGTCTGTTCGAGCGCCCCAAAGAGGCGCGCGTTAGCGGTATCGACGACTGGTTCGGCACCAACAGGGTGCAAAAACCGCCACGCTGGAAGCAGGCCGTGGCCATCTGGCTGGCGTTTTTCCCAGTCTCGCTGGCCTTCAACCTGGTGTTCGGCCACTGGTTGACGGCACTCGACCTCGTGCCCCGGGTACTGCTCAGCACCCTGGCCCTGACGCCGGTGATGGTGTACCTGTTCATCCCGCTGTCCACCCGCCTGCTGGCCAGTTGGCTACAGGCCTCCCCGCCCGCTGCTGGCGCCTTGCGCAGCCGCTGAGGCCAGGCCATACAACAGGTAAACAGTTCGGGTATGCTGGGTGGCAATCAAAGGACAGACAAGTTGACCACCCCGAACATGAACAGCCCCATTCTCGTTACCGGAGCCAGCCAGCGTGTCGGGCTGGCACTGGCCCTCGAACTGGCACAGGCCGGCCATACGGTGGTCAGTGCCAGCCGCAGCATCCAGCCGCAGGCAGCCCACCCCAACATCGTGCAGTTTCAGGCCGACCTGTGCCAGGCGGGCGACCGCCAGGCGCTGATCGATCACCTGCACGATCGTTACGACGGACTGCGCGCCATCATCCACAACGCCTCGCTATGGCTCGACGACGGCCTCGACAACCTCGAGACCATGTTCCGCCTGCACGTCGAAGCGCCCTACCACCTCAACCTGGCCCTGGGCGACCTGCTGGCCAAGGTGGAAAAGGCCGACATCATCCACATCTGCGACGAAACCTCCTCGCGCGGCAGTAAAAGCCACATCGGCTACGCCGCCACCAAGGCCGCGCTGCAGAACATGGTGCTGTCATTCGCCGAAAAATATGCGCCCAAGGTGCGTGTGAACGGTATCCTGCCCGGGCTGCTGATCCTCAAGGAAGGGGGTGACGACGCCTACCGCCAGCAAACCCTGAAAAAGGCCCTGCTGGAGTTCGAACCCGGCGCCGGCCCGCTGATCGAGACCGTCAAGTACCTGCTCGCCAGCCAGTACAGCACCGGCAGCCAGGTGGTCATCAACGGTGGCCGCCACCTGAAGAACCGCATGACTTGAGAGAAGACCATGACCCCACAACAACAGCTCGAGCTCGAGGCCGCCGCGTTCCGGCGCCTGGTCGAACACCTGCAAAAGCGCACCGACGTACAGAACATCGACCTGATGAACCTGTCCGGTTTCTGCCGCAACTGCCTGTCCAAGTGGTACAAGGCCGCCGCTGATGAGCGTCAGCTGGACCTGAGCCTGGATGATGCCCGCGAAGCGGTGTACGGCATGCCCTACGCCGAGTGGAAAGCCCAATACCAGAAAGAAGCCAGCGCCGAACAACAAGCGGCGTTCGAAAAAGGAAAAACCTCGTGACAGACCTGAATACCCTGCGCGCAAGCCTGGCCAGCGGCCAACATGTATTTGCCGATACCTTGGCGTTCATTGCCGACAACTACAGCTACCAGCCGCAGGCCTTCAACAACGGCGGCGTAGAGAATGCAGCAGGGCAGAACGAAGGTTCGTGCAAAACCCTGGGCCTGGCCTTGCTTGAAGGGCTGAGCGACCAGGAAGCGCTGCTGGCCTTCGGCGAGCACTACCGTGATGTGGTGGCCACGCCTGAGGGCAGCGACCATGGCAACATCCGTGCACTGATCGAACACGGACTGGCGGGCGTGAAGTTTGCTGCGCAGCCGCTTGCGCGCAAGGCTTGAGATAGCCGGGGCCGCTTTGCGGCCCCACGATCCCGCGCCCACCCTCAATCCATGATGGTGCCAGGCCCCCCGCCTTCCAGCCTCCCCTGCCGCAACCACTGCAAGGCCACCGGCCACAGGCTTTCGCGAAACCGGTCATGGAAAAACGCGAAATGGCCAATTTCCTCGGCCGAGATATCCACAGGTGCAATGCGCAGGTGCTTTCGCTCGGCACCCTGTAGATAACCCAACAAACGCTCGGTCGCCGCCACGGTCCCGAAAGGGTCGTCAGTCAGACTGATGGCCAGCGTCGTCGCACGCACCTGGGCGAACGGTAGCGCCGCCAACGCCCGCCCGCTGGGGCGGTGCTCATAACGTGGGGTACGCGTGGTCCAGTCGTGCACCACGCCGGATGGCGTGTCTTCCAGCCAACCCAGGCGCTTGCCGGGAAAGTAGCCGAATACCCGGGTCAACAGCGGCATGACCACATGCCACTTGCCGAACAGCTGCCAGCGCTGGTTGGCCGCGTAGTCGCGCCAGTAGGCGAACTGCGCGCCAACCATCACGACCCGACGGATCTGGCCAGCCGACGGTGCCAGGCCTACTGCACAACCGCCGAAACTGTGCCCCACCACGTCCACCGGCTGATCTGGGAAATGCGCTGCCGCATGCGCCAGCATGGCTTCAAAATCCAGCCGGCCCCAGTCGCTCCAGGAGGCCTGGAAACCACGCAGCGACGCCGGCCGGGATTCGCCGATGCCACGGTAGTCGTAGGTCAGCACATCGCAGCCGTGGGCGAACAGGTAGTCGGCAAAGCGGGCGTAATAGCGGCAGCGTACCGACGTGGCAGCGTTGATGATCACCAGCGGGCGCTGGGGGTCAGGTTGGGCGTGGCGCCAGCAGAAGCCGCCGAGGCTGTATCCGTCGGCCGCGGGGTGGCGAAATGGGGTAGCGGGTTGGATGAGGCTACTCATGGCGCATTTCCTGTTGTTGTGCGCCAAAACTAGCAAAGATTTTGTAGCTTGTACTGGCCTCTTCGCGGGTGAACCCGCTCCTACAGGGGGAGAACCTGTGGGAGCGGGCTTGCCCGCGAAGAGGCCGGTACAGGCTTACCCGATTACAGCTCGACGCAGTCGAACTTCACATCGGTGGCCACGTCTTCGTCGTAGTTGACGTCAGCGCGCTCGAAGCCGAACAGGTTGAGGAACTGCTTCTTGTAACCGGCGTAGTCAGTCAGCTCGAACAGGTTCTCGGTGGTCACCTGTGGCCACAGGGCCTTGCAGGCGTTTTGCACGTCGTCACGCAGTTCCCAGTCGTCCAGGCGCAGGCGCCCCTTCTCGTCGACCTCTGCCGGCGCACCGTCGGTGCGGTACATACGGTCGCGGTACATGCGGTCGAGCTGGTCCTGGGTGCCTTCGTGAACACCTTTCTCCTGCATGATCTTGAAGACCATCGACAGGTACAGTGGCATCACCGGGATGGCCGAGCTGGCTTGGGTAACCACAGACTTGAGCACCGCCACATTGGCGCCGCCTTTCACTTCACCGGCCAGCTTCTGGTTCAGACGCAGGGCAGTTTCGTCCAGGTCCTGCTTGGCCTGGCCCAGTGCACCGTGCCAGTAGATCGGCCAGGTGATATCGCTGCCGATATAGCTGAAGGCCACGGTGCGAGCGCCTTCGGCAAGTACATTGGCGCCAGCCAGCGCATCGATCCACAGCTGCCAGTCCTGGCCACCCATGACGGTGACGGTGTCGGCAATTTCCTGCTCGGTGGCCGGCTCGATGCTGGCCTCGATGATGGTGTCCTTGTTGGTGTCGATGGCGGTCGACTTGTATGGCTGGCCGATCGGCTTGAGTGCCGAGCGAATGACTTCACCGGTCTGCGGCAGCTTGCGCACGGGCGAAGCCAGCGAGTAGATGACCAGGTCGACCTTGCCACCCATTTCGTTCTTGATCAGCTCGATGACCTTGGCGCGGGCTTCGTCAGAGAAGGCGTCACCATTGATCGACTTGCTGTACAGGCCCTCGGCCTTGGCGAACTTGTCGAAGGCGGCAGCGTTGTACCAGCCAGCAGTGCCGGCCTTGGTCTCGGTGCCTGGTTTTTCGAAGAACACGCCCAGGGTGTCGGCCTTGAAGCCGAAGGCCGCCGTGATGCGGGCAGCCAGGCCGTAGCCGCTGGAAGCACCGATGACCAGGACCTTCTTCGGGCCATCCTCGCGTACGCCCAGCTTGCGGGTGGCTTCGATCTGGTCACGGACGTTGAGCTCGCAGCCCTTCGGATGAGTCGTGGTGCAGATGAAACCGCGAACCTTAGGATGAATGATGGCCAATGTCTGTACCTCGTCAGGTTTATGCCAGGAAAGCGCCGCTTGGGGCGATTCCGATTGATCAGAGGGTGAGACTACCCCCGCAGGTTATCCGACACATATTACGGGGTGATCAGAGGGATGCAAAACCAGAGTTCTTCTGTGCAGGAGGGTCATGGCTGCTTGAAACCCAGATTGGCGGGTTAGAACGCCGGGCACCCATTGATTTGCTTTTCACATCAATCCGAAAGAAAAACAAACTTAACAAATAAGCCAAACCCGCCGATGCTGGCGGCACTACGCCCATTGCACGGAGAACAACAACATGAACGACGTGGTGATCGTCGCCGCAACCCGCACCGCCATCGGCAGCTTCCAGGGCGCCTTGGCCACTGTGCCTGCGGTCGACCTCGGCGCCGCCGTGATCAAGCATCTGCTCAAACAAACCGGGCTGGACCCGGCACAGGTCGACGAAGTCATCCTCGGCCAAGTGCTCACTGCCGGTGCCGGTCAGAACCCGGCACGCCAGGCAGCTATCAAGGCTGGCCTGCCCTTCAGCGTACCGGCCCTGACCCTGAACAAGGTCTGCGGCTCGGGCCTCAAGGCCCTGCACCTGGCCGCCCAGGCGATCCGCTGCGGCGATGCCGAGGTGGTGATTGCCGGTGGCCAGGAGAACATGAGCCTTGCCCCCTACGTGATGCCCTCGGCCCGCACCGGCCAACGCATGGGCCATGGCCAACTGATCGACAGCATGATCACGGACGGCCTGTGGGATGCCTTCAATGACTACCACATGGGCATCACTGCCGAAAACCTGGTGGACAAGTATGGCCTCAGCCGTGAGCAGCAGGATGCCTTCGCTGCCGAATCGCAGCGCAAGGCAGTGGCAGCGATCGAGGCTGGCCGTTTCGACGCTGAAATCACCCCCATCGTGCTGCCGCAGAAAAAGGGCGAGCCCAAGGTTTTTGCCCGTGACGAGCAACCACGCCCGGACACCACCGCCGAGTCCCTGGCCAAACTGCGCCCGGCCTTCAAGAAGGACGGCAGCGTCACCGCAGGCAATGCCTCCAGCCTGAACGACGGCGCCGCCGCCGTGCTTTTGATGAGCGCAGCGAAGGCCAAGGCGTTGGGCCTGCCGGTGCTGGCGAAGATCGCGGCCTATGCCAGTGCCGGGGTAGACCCCGCGATCATGGGTATTGGTCCGGTTTCGGCGACCCAGCGTTGCCTGGACAAGGCCGGTTGGCAACTGGCCGAACTGGACCTGATCGAAGCCAACGAGGCCTTTGCCGCCCAGGCGCTGGCCGTGGGCAATGCGCTGGCATGGGATGCCGCGCGGGTTAACGTCAATGGAGGGGCGATTGCCCTGGGCCACCCGATTGGTGCTTCCGGGTGCAGGGTGCTGGTGACCCTGCTGCACGAGATGATCAAACGGGATGCCAAAAAAGGCCTGGCGACCTTGTGCATTGGTGGTGGGCAAGGGGTGGCGCTGGCCATCGAACGCTGATTGATTCAAGCAGGCCCGGCCTCTTCGCGGGGAAACCCGCGCCTACACTGATCGGTGACGGACACACATCGGTGATCGGGCGCAGGCCGTCGTAGGAGCGGGTTTACCCGCGAAAAGGCCGGGCCTGCTGGCCAATTTCCACCCGCTGTTCTATGTCGCAGCCACCATCGTATTCGCGGGTAAAACCGCTCCTACACTGATCGGTGACGAACACACATCGGTGATCGGGCGCAGGCCGTTGTAGGAGCGGGTTTACCCGCGAAAGGGCCGGGCCTGCTGGCCAGTTTCCACCAGCCGTTCACCGTTGCAGCCGCCATCGTATTCGCGGGTAAACCCGCTCCTACACTGATCGGTGACGGACACACATCGGTGATCGGGCGCAGGCCGTCGTAGGAGCGGGTTTACCCGCGAAAAGGCCGGGCCTGCTGGCCAATTTCCACCCGCTGTTCTATGTCGCAGCCACCATCGTATTCGCGGGTAAACCCGCTCCTACACTGATCGGTGACGAACACACATCGGTGATCGGGCGCAGGCCGTTGTAGGAGCGGGTTTACCCGCGAAGAGGCCGGCACAGGCAGCATCTGATCAAGCCGCGGCTCGGGCCTGCTCCAGCGAAGCGGCCAGCACCGCCACTTCCTGGCACTTCTGCACGGCCAGGTCCACTGGGCTTTCCAGCAACGAACAGGCCGGCGCCAACCACAGCCGCTCACCCAGGCGTTCATGGGCCTCGTGCAGCAGCCCCAGGGTCTTGCCCAGATCACAAGGCGAGGCGTTGCGACCATCGACCAGGCCCAGCGACAGTACCTTGTAGGCCGGCAGGCGGTCGAGAATGCTCTGGTACTGCTCGGGGGCCTGGACCAGATCGACGTGCAGGCCATCAACCGGCAGGTTGGCGGCCAGGCCGAGGTTGCCTTCCAGGCCACCGAAGTACGTGGCGATCAGCTTCTTCAACGGTGCGCGCTGAAGGATGTTGTAGACACGTTCATAGGCATTTTTCCAATCCTGGGGCAGGTCCTGGGCGAGGATGGGTTCATCGATCTGCACCCATTCAACGCCATGGTCGGCCAGGCGGTTGAGGAGCTGGTCATACACGGGCAGCAGGCGGTCAAGCAGCTCCAGCTTGTCGAAGTCACCGCCCAGGGTCTGGCCCTGCCACAGGTAGGTCAAGGGGCCGATCACCACCGGCTTGACTGCAAGGCCCAGGGCCTTGGCGTGCTCCACTTCTTCGAACAGTGGTTCCCAGTTCAGAACCAACGGCTGATCGCCTGCGCTAAGCACGTGGCTGTCCCAGGCGAAGTCGCCGACCGGCACCAGCTCGATGCCGGCGTCTTTCTGCACCTGCCAGTGGCGGGCACGCAGCTCGCGGTCACGGCCGATGTGTGGAAAGCCCAGGTTATGTGCCAGTGCCATGTCTTGTCCCTTCAGCATGCTTGAATGAATAAGGGGGATTCTCCGGCTGACGGGGTATTGAGACAAACTCATTAAATTTGAGATGAACCCAAGAAATCTTCATGATCATGCTGTCATGGTCTTCGCGCCCCCATGTCTCATTCAGATCACCATCCTGCGCATCCGGACATGACCCGGCTCGCCTTCTGCCGCACAATGCCACCCTGACCACACCAGGTGCCCGGCCAACATGAGCCTGCTGAAAACCGCCCTGCGCGAACAGAACTTCGTCTGTGTCATGGAGTTCGTCCCCAAGCCTTCCGCAGAACGCTTTGCCGCCATGGAAGCGATCATGGCCCGTGCGCACCTGTGCGGCTGGCCGATGACCGTGGCCATCGGTGATCGTGTCGGCAGCCCGCTGGACATGTCACCGCTGGACGCCCTCGCCTCGTTCAGCAACCCGGTGCCTGCCCTGCCGCATTTTTCAGGCAAGGATCGCGAACGCCACCACCTGCTCGCCCAACTGCAGCGCATGGACGCCGCCGGCCTCGACCAGCTGTTACTGCTGACTGGCGACCGCCTGCCCGGCCATGAACCTGGCCAGCGCCCAGTGCGTTATCTGGAATCGGTCGCCGCCCTGCAGATTGCTCGCCAGGCCTGCCCGCACTGGCTGCTGGGCGCGGCGCTGAACCCGTTCAAGTACCACGAGGAAGAAGGCGGCGCCCAGTACTTCAAGGCTGAGAAAAAGCTGGCGGCGGGGGCTGACTTCCTCACCTTGCAGCTGGGCTTCGATGCCGCCAAGCATCAGGAAGCCATACACTGGATGCGCCGTCAGGCCTCACCCAAGCCCATGCTGGCCTGCCTTATGAGCCTCACCCACGGGCGCGCGGCGATGCTCGACCACGTGGCCGGCGTGACTGTCACGCCCTCCATGCGCGACATGCTCGAAGCGGAAACGGCGCAGTCCAAGGCCTTTGCCCAGGCGCGCAGTGTTGACCGCCTGGCCTTGCAGATCATCGGTACAAAGCTGATGGGTTACGCCGGTGTGCACCTGTCAGGGGTTCACACACTCGAACAGTTGCTGGCCCTTGAGACCCGTATCGAGCACTGGCAATCCCAGGTTCAGTCCCTGGAGCAATGGACACCGGCCTGGCACGCCAGCTGGCAGATGCCCGGCCTGCCAGCGGTAACCTTCCATCCGCCACAGGCGGGCTGGCGCCTGGGCGAGTCACGGGTCGATGCCTCATTCAAGGAAAAAGCCCGCTATCACCTGATGCATGGCATGCATTCACTGCTGTTCAGCCGGCGCAACAGCCTGAGCAAGGCCTTCGGCTGGGCAGTGCGCCAGCCTATGTGGGCAACACGCGCTGGCGCACACGTGCTGCACACGCTGGAGCGCAGTGTGAAGCGCCCGCTGGTGGGTTGCGACACCTGCGGCCGTTGCCGCCTGGAAGACACCTTGTATATCTGCCCGGAAACTTGCCCTAAAGGCCTGGCCAATGGCCCTTGCGGCGGAACCGCCCTGAACCGCTGCGAGTTCGGCGACCGCGAGTGCATCCACAGCGTCAAGTACCGCACCGCCAAAGCCGTGCGGCAAACTGCTGTGCTGACCGAACGCCTGATCCCGTGCATCGAGGTCGAAACCCGCCACCGCAGCTCATGGCCGCAGTGGTTCGCGGGGCAGGCGCCGCAGCGGCTCAGCCCTCAGCCATTGCCTCGAAGCCAGCCCGAATCGTAGCTTCGGGCAGTTCGTCGGCAATGAACACCATCACGCTCTCGCGCGCTTCGCCTGCGGCCCACTCGGCGTCCCAGTCGAAGCCATACAGCTTGAGCACGCCCTGAAACACCAGCTTGCGTTCCT
The DNA here is from genome assembly GCF_046230975.1 of Pseudomonas sp. KCJK9058. Classification (NCBI taxonomy): domain Bacteria; kingdom Pseudomonadati; phylum Pseudomonadota; class Gammaproteobacteria; order Pseudomonadales; family Pseudomonadaceae; genus Pseudomonas; species Pseudomonas sp. KCJK9058. The sequence goes on along the minus strand of NZ_JBJJLR010000014.1, from coordinate 45,657 downwards.
CGCCGGCAATGTTCAGCACGCCCTTGTAGCGCAGCAGCTGTTTGCCGTGGGTTTCCAGCAGCTCGTTCATGAAGCTGCTGAGGCGGTCGATATCCAGCGGGGTTTCGGTACGCAGTACCATCGTGGAGATACGGTCCGGGGTGGCAGGCTTGAGCACGGGTTGCAACATCGGTTTCAGGTTCACCCCAAGGTCGGGGTTGAGGTTGAAACCGCGCACATCCAGTAGTTCAGCCAGGTCGATGCAGCCGTGTTCGACCACACGGATCGCCGCCCTGCTATTGATGCGGGCCAGGCGTTGGCGCAGGGCTTCAACCGCAGTTGGCTCGACCAGGTCGGTCTTGCTCAGCAGCAGACGATCGGCAAAGCCGACCTGGGCCTGAGCGATGGTCTGGGTCAGGTGCAGTTCGGCATGCGCGGCATCGACAAGGGTGATGATGCCGTCGAGGATGTAGCGCTCACGCAGCTCCTCGTCGATGAAGAACGTTTGCGCTACCGGCGCCGGGTCGGCCAGGCCGGTGCATTCGATCACCAGGCGATCGAAGGCGATTTCCCCTGCATCCAGGCGTTCAAGCAGCAGGTAAAGCGCGCGAGTCAGGTCGCCATGGATGCTGCAGCATACACAACCGTTGGCCAAGGTCATGACTTGCACCGGCTGGTCACCCAGCAGTTGGCTGTCGATGCCGGCCTCGCTGAATTCATTTTCGATCACGGCGAGCTTCAGGCCATGCTCGACCTTGAGCATGTGCCTGAGCAAGGTGGTCTTGCCGGCACCGAGGAAGCCCGTGAGGACGGTTACGGGAATGGGCGTCTGCACGCAAAATACTCCTGAATCTGAAAATGACTGTGGGAGCCGGTTACCCAGGCTCCCACAGGTTTACACGTACCGCAGGCTCAACAGCACTTGGGCCCGGACTTGCCACCGTAGCGTGCTTCCTGGCGTTCGCGGAAGAACGCCTCGTAGCTCATCACCGGCTTGTCCGGATGCGTTTTCTGCATGTGTTCGACATAGTTGTCGTAGTCGGGCATGCCGACCATCAGGCGGGCTGCCTGCCCCAGGTATTTGCCCAGTCGACCCAAGTCGTTGAACATGATTGCAGTCCTCTCGATTACGCGTCAGGCAACGCCTGGAACGGGGTTTCCTTGTCGCTGCGTTCTTTGCGGCCCAAGGCGGCGTAGCCGACCTTGATGGCGAAGAACAGAATGCTGAAGACCACCAGCAGGAACAAGATCGTCAGGCCCGCGTTGGTGTAGGCGTTGAAGATCACGTGCTGCATCTGCCCAATGTCCTTGGCCGGGGCCAGTACCTGGCCGGCGTCCAGCGCAGTGCTGTACTTCTTGGCCAGGGCCAGGAAGCCGACAGCCGGGTTGGGGTCGAACAGCTTGATCAGGCCTGCAGCCGTGGTGCAGATCAGCAGCCATACGGCCGGCAGCAGGGTGACCCAGATGTAGCGCTGACGCTTCATCTTGATCAGCACCACAGTACCGAGCATCAAGGCGATACCGGCCAGCATCTGGTTGGAGATACCAAACAGCGGCCACAGGGTGTTGATGCCACCCAGCGGGTCGATGACGCCCTGGTACAGCAGATAGCCCCAGAGTGCCACGCAGCCAGCAGTGGCAAGCAGGTTGGCCCCCCACGATTCAGTGCGTTTGAGTGCAGGCACGAAGCTGCCCAGCAGGTCCTGCAACATGAAGCGCCCGGCACGGGTACCAGCGTCTACCGCAGTGAGGATGAACAGCGCCTCGAACAAGATTGCGAAGTGGTACCAGAAGGCCATGGTGTTCTCACCTGGCAACACCTGGTGCAGGATCTGCGCGATACCGACCGCCAGGGTTGGCGCACCGCCGGCACGGGCCAGAATGGTGTGCTCGCCGATGTCACGGGCAACGGCTTCGAGCTGCTCGGGTGTAATCAGGAAGCCCCAACTGCTGACGGTCTGCGCCACCGACGCGACATCGGTACCGACCACTGCAGCCGGGCTGTTCATGGCGAAGTACACGCCCGGTTCGATCACCGAGGCCGCAACCATGGCCATGATGGCGACGAACGATTCCATCAGCATGCCGCCGTAGCCGATATAGCGGGCGTTGGTTTCGTTATCCAGCAGCTTGGGGGTGGTCCCCGAGGAAATCAGCGCGTGGAAGCCGGACACCGCACCACAGGCAATGGTGATGAACAGGAACGGGAACAGGGTACCCTTCCACACCGGGCCCGTACCGTCGGTGAACTGGGTCAGCGCCGGCATTTTCAGCTCGGGAGCGATGATCAGGATACCGATGGCCAGGCCAAGGATCGTGCCGATCTTGAGGAAGGTCGACAGGTAGTCACGCGGCGCCAGCACCAGCCACACTGGCAGCACGGCGGCGACAAAACCGTAGCCCACCAGCATCCAGGTGATCTGCACGCCGGTGAACGTGAACGCCGGGCCCCACACCGGGTCCGCAGCGATCACGCCCCCCAGCCAGATCGAGGCCAGCAGCAGTACCACGCCAACGACCGAGATTTCGCCAATACGGCCCGGACGGATGTAGCGCATGTAGATGCCCATGAACATCGCGATCGGGATGGTCGCCATCACCGTGAACATGCCCCATGGGCTTTCGGCCAGGGCCTTGACCACGATCAGTGCCAGCACCGCGAGGATGATGATCATGATCAGGAAGCAGCCAAACAGGGCGATGGTGCCCGGGATTCTGCCCATTTCCTCGCGCACCATGTCGCCCAGCGAGCGCCCATTGCGGCGGGTAGACAGGAACAGGACCATGAAGTCCTGCACCGCACCGGCCAGCACCACGCCGGCAATCAGCCACAGCGTGCCGGGCAGGTAACCCATTTGCGCGGCGAGCACCGGACCCACCAGTGGGCCAGCGCCGGCGATGGCGGCGAAGTGGTGACCGAAAAGAATGTGTTTGTTGGTCGGGACGTAGTCCAGGCCATCATTGTTGAGCACCGCCGGGGTGGCACGGCGCGGGTCGAGTTGCATCACCTTGGTGGCGATGAACAGGCTGTAGTAACGATAGGCGACCAGGTAGATGGCCACTGCCGCGACCACGATCCACAAGGCGTTGATCGCCTCGCCGCGCCGCAGGGCAACCACACCCAGTGCGCAGGCACCTATGACTGCCAGCGCCAGCCACGGAATATGGCGTAGCAGGCTATTATTGTTGTTCATGGTTAGCTTCCAGCTGGTGGATTGGAAAGACCGCCCACCGAGTCTAGGGCCAGTCAAGCGGCATTGCCACACTTGCTTTGTTCTAGAGCCTCTGCGGCCTGATTGCAGTACCTGATGCACATGCAACTCTAACTATAGTCAGGATGACACCTGATGACCTATTCGAGGATCCAAGCCATGAGCGATCATGACGAACGCCGCCGCTTTCAACGCATCGACTTCGATGCCCCCATCGAGCTGCGCCAGGGGCTGAAACGCTGGCCTGCAAAACTGCTGGACCTTTCACTCAAAGGCTTGCTGATCGAACGCCCCGCAGGCTGGGATGCCGACCTGACCCAGGACTTCGACGCCATCATCGACCTGGACGAGGATGTCCGTGTGCAGATGCAGGTCGAACTGCGCCACGAAGAACCCGACCGCCTGGGCTTCATCTGCCTGTACATCGACCTCGACTCGATGAGCCATTTGCACCGTCTTGTGGAATTGAACGTGGCTGACAGCACCGAAATGATGCGTGAGCTGCGCGAACTCATCGAATAATAAAATCTCTTAGCTAGCTAATAGCCTTCCCGCCTGGTGTTTCTTGTCTACCCAGACAGCTTTAAGCCTGGGTAGCGTTGCTTTGTACACACCCTTCTAATACAGCTTCTGCCAAGTTGGTACGCCTTCTGCATTGGGTTTTAACACACCCTGCAGCCGGATCTGTTCGCGCTCCAATCAAAATATTGTATACAATTCTTGTGGCAATCATTTGTAGGAAGTGTCTACAGTAGCGGCACAACAATAAACAGAGAGCCTGCTCCATGACTACGTCCCCTAGCACGTCTCCCGCCAAGCGACCCGAGGATGAAAACCTCGGTCTTGGTGCCAACCTGGCCTATGGTCTGCAGCATGTGCTGACCATGTATGGTGGGATCGTCGCAGTACCCCTGATCCTGGGGCAGGCCGCGGGCCTGAATGGTGCCGAAATCGGCATGCTGATCGCCGCCTCGCTGTTCGCCGGTGGCCTTGCCACCCTGCTGCAGACCCTTGGCCTGCCGTTCTTCGGTTGCCAGTTGCCACTCGTCCAAGGCGTGTCGTTCGCCGGTGTGGCGACCATGGGTGCGATCCTGAGCAGCGAGGGGGGTGGTGGCCTGCCAGGGGTGCTCGGCGCGGTCATGGCTGCGTCGCTGATCGGCTTTCTGATCACACCGGTGTTCTCGCGCATCACCAAGTTCTTCCCGCCGCTGGTGACCGGTATCGTGATCACCACCATCGGCCTGACCCTGATGCCGGTTGCCGCACGCTGGGTAATGGGTGGCAACAGCGCCTCGCCGGAGTTCGGCAGCGTGGCCAACATCGGCCTGGCCGGGCTGACCTTCGCCATCGTGCTGCTGCTGAGCAAGCTTGGCAGCGCCACCATCTCACGCCTGTCGATCCTGCTGGCCATGGTGGTCGGCACGCTGATCGCCTGGGCATTGGGCATGACCGATTTCAGCAAGGTCAGCGAAGGCCCGATGTTCGCCTTCCCCACGCCTTTCCACTTTGGCATGCCGGAGTTTCACATCGCCGCGATCCTGTCGATGTGTATCGTGATCATGGTCACCCTGGTGGAAACGTCGGCCGATATCCTCGCCGTGGGTGAGATCATCGACACCAAGGTGGACTCCAAGCGCCTGGGCAACGGCCTGCGCGCCGACATGGCATCGAGCATCCTGGCGCCGATTTTCGGTTCGTTCACCCAGAGCGCGTTCGCCCAGAACGTTGGCCTGGTGGCCGTGACCGGGGTCAAGAGCCGCTACGTGGTGGCTACCGGCGGCGTGATTCTGGTGGTACTCGGCCTGCTGCCAGTCATGGGCCGGGTGATTGCCGCCGTGCCTACCCCGGTACTGGGCGGCGCCGGTATCGTGCTGTTCGGCACCGTGGCGGCCAGCGGTATCCGCACCCTGTCCAAGGTCAGCTACAAGAACAACGTCAACCTGATCATCGTCGCGGCCTCGCTGGGCTTCGGCATGATCCCGATTGCCGCGCCGACCTTCTACCACCACTTCCCGAACTGGTTCGAGACCATCTTCCACTCCGGCATCAGCTCGGCGGCGATCATGGCCATCCTGCTGAACCTGATATTCAACCATTTCACCACCGGCAACTCAGAAAACCAGTCAGTGTTCGCTGCAGCCTATGAGCGCACCATCCAGTATTCGGACATTTCCGCGCTGCGTGATGGGGACTACTTCAAAGATGGCAAGCTGTTCGATGCCGAAGGTAACGAAGTGCCGATGCTGGAACTGGACGAGCATGGCAATGAAACGGTCAGGCGCACGGTCGTTGCCGAGCACTGACTGATTGCAGGAGCGAGCTTGCTCGCTCCTGCACACTATTCGAACAATGCATCCAGCGCCTGTTCCAGGCGGGTAACGGCAATCACCTGCAACCCCGCAGGCGCTTCTTTCGGCGCATTGCCCTTGGGTACGATGGCACGCTTGAAACCGTGCTTGGCCGCTTCCTTCAGGCGTTCCTGGCCACTGGGCACCGGCCGTACCTCGCCCGACAAGCCGATCTCGCCAAACACCAGCAAACCATGGGCCAGTGGCCGGTTACGCAAGCTGGACATCACCGCCGCCAGCAGCGCCAGGTCCGAAGCCGTTTCCAGCACCTTCACCCCGCCGACCACGTTGAGAAACACATCCTGGTCATGGGTCGGGATACCGCCATGGCGGTGGAGCACCGCCAACAACATGGCCAGGCGGTTCTGGTCCAGGCCCAAGGTTACCCGCCGCGGGTTGGCCAGATGGCTATCGTCGACCAGCGCCTGCACCTCGACCAGCATTGGCCGGGTACCCTCCCAGGTTGCCATCACCACGCTACCCGGCACCTCTTCCTGAGTACGGTTGAGGAAGATCGCCGACGGGTTGGATACCTCCTTGAGGCCACGATCGGTCATGCCGAACACGCCCAGCTCGTTGACCGCGCCAAAGCGGTTCTTGACCGCCCGCAGCAAGCGCAGCCGGCCATCGGACTCACCTTCGAAATACAGCACCGTGTCGACCATGTGCTCCAGCACCCTTGGGCCAGCCAGCGAGCCTTCCTTGGTCACGTGGCCGACCAGAAAGATTGCCGTACCGCTTTGCTTGGCATAGCGCACCAGCAACGCTGTGCTTTCGCGCACCTGGGCCACGCCGCCCGGGGCCGATTGCAACTGCTCGGTGAAAATGGTCTGGATCGAGTCGATCACCATTACCCGCGGCTTCTCGACCCGCGCCGTGGCAATGATCGTCTCGATGCAGGTTTCGGTCATCACCTTGAGCTGGTCCTGAGGTAGGCCCAGCCGCCGCGAGCGCATGGCCACCTGCTGCTGCGACTCCTCCCCCGTGACATACAGTGCCGGCATGCCCACGGCGATGTTGCACAAGGTCTGTAGCAAAATGGTCGACTTGCCGATGCCGGGGTCACCGCCAATCAGCACCACCGAGCCATCCACCAGGCCGCCACCCAGCACGCGGTCCAGTTCGGTGCTGCTGGTCGTGAAACGCGGGATTTCCTCGACACTGACTTCGGCCAGGGTCTTGATCTGCGCTTGCTGTCCTGTCCAGCCAGCGCGGCCGCTACTGGGTGCAGCAGCGCCGCCGCTTTCGATCATGGTTTCGACCAGGGTGTTCCAGGCCCCGCATTCGCCGCACTGGCCGGCCCATTTGGGGAAGGTCGCGCCGCATTCGGTGCAGCCATACAAGCGCTTGGCCTTGGCCATGGGTGGGGTCTCCTGGAAAAATTCGCCATGATAACTGAGCAGGACGTGTCTCGAACGCTTCGAGATGCGACAAAACTATTCGTTCTAACTGCAGTCTGTAGCCCTGAACACAACGCATGAAGCGTTTAAGTGGCTTACACTGCGTTAACCTCACCTTTTGTTACAAGGAACCAAACATGGGCGTGCTCAACGAGTTCAAGGCTTTCGCAGTCAAAGGCAATGTCGTCGACATGGCGGTCGGTATCATCATCGGCGCGGCCTTCGGCAAGATCGTCTCGTCCTTCGTCGGCGACGTGATTATGCCGCCACTGGGCCTGCTGATCGGTGGTGTGGACTTCAGCGACCTGGCCATTACTTTGAAGGCTGCCGAAGGTGACGTACCAGCGGTGGTGCTGGCGTATGGCAAGTTCATCCAGACCGTGATCGACTTCGTGATCGTGGCCTTTGCCATTTTCATGGGCGTGAAGGCGATCAACAAGCTCAAACGTGAAGAAGCCGTGGCGCCGACTACGCCGCCTGTGCCTTCGGCTGAAGAGACGCTGCTGACCGAGATTCGCGATTTGCTCAAGACGCAGAACCAGAACCGCTTGCCTTGAAATTGCCGGGGGTGCTGTAGGAGCGGGCATGCTGGCGAAGAATCCAGTGCGGTGGATGGCACCGGCTTCGCCAGTGTTCGCGGGTAAACCCGCTCCTACACGGCGGCCTGTGTTAAACCTCCGATGTGTGTCCACCACCAATCTGCGTAGGAGCGGGTTTACCCGCGAATACGGTGGCGGCGGCAACGGTGAACGGCGGGTGGAGATTGGCCAGCAGGGCCGGCCTCTTCGCGGGTAAACCCGCTCCTACACGGCGGCCTGTGTTAAACCTCCGATGTGTGTCCACCACCAATCCGGTGTAGGAGCGGGTTTACCCGCGAATACGGTAGCGGCGGCAACGGTGAACGGCGGGTGGAGATTGGCCAGCAGGGCCGGCCTCTTCGCGGGTGAACCCGCGCCTACAGGCCCGCAACGGCCGCAATGGACTTACCAGTAGTTCTCGACTGCCACCTGCCCCGGCCGCTTGCTCAGGCTCAATTGCAGGTCGCGCGCCTTGAGGACCTTGCGGGTTTCGTCGATCATTTCCGGGTTACCGCACAGCATCACCCGCGAATGCTCCGGCGACAGCTCAAGCCCTGCCTCCTTCTCAAGCTCGCCATTCTCGATCAACGTGGTAATGCGCTGATTCAACGCCCCAGGGTGTTGTTCACGGGTCACCACGGGAATGAACTGCAACTTGCCCGCGTACTCGGCCAGATAATCGCGCTGTTCCAGCCCGGCAATTTCATCCACATAGGCCAGCTCCTTCGCTTCGCGCACTGAATACACCAGCTTGATGCTGTCGAAGCGCTCCCAGGCCTCGAAGTCCTGGAGGATTGACATGAATGGCGCAATGCCGGTACCGGTAGCCAGCAGCCACAGGTCACGACCACCGACGAAGCGGTCGAGGGTGAGGAAACCGAACGCCTGTCGGTCGATCAGCAACGTATCGCCTGCACCCAAACGGCTCAGCTCACTGGTGAACTCACCACCTGGCACCACGATGGAAAAGAAATCCAGGTGCTCGTCATGGGGGGCGCTGACCATGGAATAGGCGCGCCACACCACACTCCCATCGGCCTTGGTCACACCTAGCCGGGCGAATTGGCCGGAACGGAAGCGGAACCCCGCATCGCGCGTAACCCGCAGGCTGAAGAGGTTCGGCGTCAGTGGCTGAACGTCAAGCAGTGTCTGGCGAGTGAACTTTTCGGCGCTAGCGGTCATATCGGGCTCCAGGGTTGGCGTGTGCACAGTGTCGCCTAAAGTGGCCAGGATAAAAACCACCGCTTTGTAGGGCCTCATCCAGGGTGAACGTGCCGAACTCGCAGAAAATCCTGTTCGCTATAACAAAAAAATCCCAACAGGATGGTAGGTCTTTTCCTACAATCATCCGGGTACTCAAACGGATTGGATCCTGCGCGCCCCAAGGAGTGTTTCAAATGCTTCACTGGAAACCCGAGTATCTTCATGCGTTCGTCAGCGAACGCAGCCCGCAGAAGCTATTCGATATCGCAGTCCATCTGGCTCAGGACCTGGACATGGATTACCTTGGGCTGAACATCCGCATTCAGATCGCTACGCAAACGCCAAGGCTGTACCTCTACAGCAACTACCCAATTGAGTGGATCGAGCGCTACCAGCGCGACGACTTCTACAAGCAGGACCCGGCAGCGAACCTGAGCCACAGCTCGACGATGCCGGTGCTGTGGACCGATGACCTGTACAAGGAAGCCCCGCAATTTCGCGAAACGGCCTGCCAGCATGGCTTGCGCCACGGCTGGACACAGTCGCTTCACGATCAGCAGCACAACGAGAGCCAGATCAGTGTCGCTCGGCCAAACGGCCACATCGATATGCTCGAACTGTACGACAAAGCCGGCAGTGTGCAGTGGCTGTGCCACACCCTTCACGCGGTACTGGGCGAGCACCACCTGAACGCGCTATGCCCACCCCAGCCGAAAATGAGCGAGCGTGAACTGGAAGTGCTGAAATGGTCTGCCGCCGGCAAGACCGCTGCCGATGTTGCCTCCATCCTCTCGCTGTCGCAAAGCACGGTCAATTTCCATATCCGCAGCGTGATCACCAAGACCAACGCAGCCAACAAGGCCGGAGCCATTGCCATTGCCGCCTTGCGTGGCTGGATCTGATCTTCGAACCTGCGACCTCGGGCAAAGCCCTGTAGAATCGCCCGGCAAAGCCCGGCGCGAACCGCAACGGGCAGTTTCGTACCCGAGCCAGACGCCATGCCCCTGTTGACCACCCCCTACGCCGAACTCGACCTGATCCGCCAGCCGGAGCAGGCCAACGACCCGTTGCAGGCCTTCGATGCCGCCGACGAGTACCTGCTTGCGCAGCTACACGATCAGGCACCCGACGCCAATTGCCGGGTACTGGTGCTCAATGACAGCTTCGGTGCCTTGGCCGCAAGCCTTGCGGGCCAGCTGCAGGTGGTCAGCAGCGGTGACTCGCACCTGGGGCACCTGGCCCTGGAAAAGAACCTGGTGCGCAATGGCCTGCCGTTCGACAGTGTGCCGTTCGTACCGGCCAGCGAACACTGGCAAGGCCCGTTCGACCGGGTGCTGGTGCGTGTACCCAAGACCTTGGCCCTGCTCGAAGAACAACTGATCCGCCTGCAAGGCCAGCTGGCACCCGGTGCGCAGGTGATTGCTGGGGCAATGATCAAGCACCTGCCACGGGCGGCCGGCGACCTGATGGAGAAGTACATCGGCCCCGTACAGGCTTCGCTGGCACTGAAAAAGGCCCGTTTGCTGACAGCAACAGTTGCCGAGCGGCCGCTCGCCAAGTCCCCCTATCCCAGCTGCTACCGCCTCGACGCGCCGGCACTTGACTTGGTCAACCACGCCAACGTGTTCTGCCGTGAAGGCCTGGATATCGGGACGCGGGCGTTCCTCCCGCATCTACCACGCGACCTTGGCCGTGCGCGGGTGGCAGACCTGGGCTGCGGCAACGGCGTACTCGCGATCGCCAGCGCCCTGGCCAACCCGGATGCCGAGTACACCCTGGTCGACGAGTCGTACATGGCAGTGCAATCGGCGCAGGAGAACTGGCTGGCAGCGTTGGGCGAGCGCCCGGCGACCTTCTTCGCGGCCGATGGCCTGGCCGGGCTGGAGAAGCAGTCGCTGGACGTGGTGCTGTGCAACCCGCCGTTCCATCAACAGCAGGTAGTGGGCGATTTCCTCGCCTGGCGCATGTTCCAGCAGGCGCGTGAAGCGCTGGTGGTAGGTGGGGCGCTGTACATCGTGGGTAACCGCCACCTGGGCTATCACAGCAAGCTGGCGCGGTTGTTCCGGGGGGTGGAGCAGGTGGCGGCAACGCCCAAGTTCGTCATTCTGAAAGCCCGCAAGTAGGCGCGCCACCGCCCCCGTAGGAGCGGGCTTGCCCGCGAACACCGGCAACGCCGGTGTCATCTAGCGCGTTGCCTGCTTCGCGGGCAAGCCCGCTGCCGCTCTTTATCAATGTGTGGTCAGGCCCGCCGCCCCCATGAACAGCCGCATCACCCAGGCCGCCACACCCAGCGCTGCGACGCTCATCGCCCAGATCAGCAACAGCCAACCCAGTCGCTGCCACAACGGTTTCTTGTCTTCCAAACCATGCTTGCCAGCCATCATGCGGCCCTCCTAGTGGTAGCCGTCTTCGTGGGTCACCTTGCCGCGGAACACGTAGTAGCTCCAGAAGGTATACATGAGGATAAACGGCAGGATGAACAGAGTACCCACCAGCATGAAGCCCTGGCTTTGCGGTGGCGCTGCGGCATCCCAGATCGAAATCGACGGCGGGATGATGTTAGGCCACAGGCTGATTCCCAAACCGCTGTAGCCAAGGAAGATCAGTACCAGCGTGAGCAGGAACGGCGTGTAGTGCGCGTTGCGTGCCACCGCTTTGAGCAACCCGTAGAAGGTCACCAGCACCAGTAGCGGTACCGGCATGAACCAGATCAGGTTGGGCATGCTGAACCAGCGGTCGGCAATCTGCGGGTAGGCGATGGGCGTCCACAGGCTGACGATACCGATCACCACCAGCAGCACCAGCGCCAGCGGCCGGGCCATATCGTGCATCTTCTGCTGCAACGGCCCTTCGGTCTTCATGATCAGCCAGGTGCAACCCAGCAAGGTGTAGGCCACGATCAACCCCAGCCCGCAGAACAGGCTGAATGGTGTCAGCCAGTCCAGGGTGCCACCGGCAAAATGCCGGTCGACAACCTTGAACCCCTCCAGGAACGCGCCCAACGCCACGCCCTGGAAGAAGGTGGCGATCAGCGAACCCCAGATAAAAGCCTTGTCCCAGATGTGCCGTTTGTCGGCCTTGGCCTTGAAGCGGAACTCGAAGGCCACGCCTCGGAAAATCAGGCCGATCAGCATCAGGATCAGGGGCAGGTACAGGGCCTCGAGGACCACGGCATACGCCATCGGGAAGGCACCGAACAGTCCGGCACCGCCCAGGATCAACCAGGTTTCGTTGCCATCCCATACCGGCGCGACAGTGTTCATCATGACATCACGGTCCTGCTCGCCCTTGACGAAGGGGAAGAGCATGCCGATCCCCAGGTCGAATCCGTCCATCACCACGTACATCATGACGCCGAAGATGATGATCACGGCCCAGATCAGTGGAAGGTCGATACCCATGGTTCAGTTCCCCTCGTTCAGGCTGGCAGAGGTGGCCTCGCGGCCATCATCGGCGGCGGACAAAGGCCGTGCCGGCGTGCGTTTCTGGCCTGGGCCTCCCGGTGTGTGCTCGTCACCCTCGCCGGTCTGCGGCCCTTTGCGTACCAGGCGCATCATGTAGCCAAGGCCGGTGCCAAACAGGGCGAAGTACACCACCACGAACGCCACAAGGGTGAAGCCGAGCTGGGCGTAGCTGTGGTTGGAAACACCGTCCGCCGTGCGCATCAGGCCGTACACCACCCAGGGCTGGCGGCCAATTTCGGTGGTGAACCAGCCGGCCAGCAGCGCGACCAGCCCGGATGGGCCCATCCACAGGGCCACATGCAGGAACGGGCGCGAACTGTACAGCGTGCCGCGTTTGCGCAACCACAGGCTCCACAGGCCAACGAAGATCATCAGGAAACCAAGCCCGACCATGATCCGGAACGACCAGAACACAATGGTCGAATTAGGCCGGTCCTCGGGCGGGAACTCCTTCATCGCCGGCACCTGCTTGTCCAGGCTGTGAGTCAGGATCAGGCTGCCGAGCGCCGGGATCTCGATCTTGAACCGGGTAGTCTCGGCCTCCATGTCGGGAATGCCGAACAGGATCAGCGGCGTCGGCTCACCGGGCACGTTCTCCCAGTGGCCTTCGATCGCGGCAATTTTCACCGGCTGGTGCTTGAGGGTATTGAGGCCGTGGAAATCGCCGATCACTGCCTGAATCGGGGCGACGATCAGTGCCATCCACATGGCCATCGACAGCATCTTGCGCACGGCCGGGTTGTCACGCCCGCGCAGCAGGTGCCAGGCCGCCGAGGCACCGACGAAGAACGCGGTGGACACGAACGCGGCAGTGGCCATGTGCATCAGGCGGTAGGGGAAGGAGGGGTTGAACACCACCGCAAACCAGTCCACCGGCACCACCCGACCATCGATGATCTCGTGACCTTGCGGGGTTTGCATCCAGCTGTTCGAGGCGAGAATCCAGAAGGTCGAGACCAACGTACCGAGCGCTACCATCACCGTAGAGAAGAAGTGCAGACCACGGCCGACGCGGTTCCAACCAAACAGCATGACGCCCAGGAAGCCGGCCTCAAGGAAGAACGCAGTCAGTACTTCGTAGGTGAGCAGCGGGCCGGTGACGGCGCCGGCAAAGTCGGAGAAGCGGCTCCAGTTGGTGCCGAACTGGTAGGCCATGACCAGGCCGGAGACGACGCCCATGCCGAAGTTGACGGCGAAGATCTTCGACCAGAAGTGATAGAGGTCACGGTAGACCTGGTTGTGGGTCCGCAGCCATAGGCCTTCGAGGACTGCCAGGTAACTGGCCAGGCCAATGGTGATGGCCGGGAACAGGATGTGGAACGACACGGTAAAGGCAAACTGCATTCGGGCGAGCTCTAAGGCTTCTATTCCGAACATGGTGCTTCCTCTTCAGATAATCCGGCGTCCGGGCTTGTGGCCCCAGTCGCCCACTGCCCCCACTGGGTCGAGTACGGCGTGTTGGAATTGTTCTGTTCGATCGCAGGGATTCCGGCCAGACGGCCATTTCATCGATCTGGAACGATTGACCCAGATCAATTAATGCTAGGAAGCATAGTCCCGAATGGCCCGGTGGGCCGTGTGGTGGATTGCCGCGTGACCTGTTGCCTCACCCTCTTTGATTAACAGTCGAAAAGTGCCGACCTGAGCAAACAGTAACCGTTTGTTACAAACAGATGATACGCTGCGCACCCCTCTACTGCGCCGAGGCCCCTGGTTTCCGATGTCCGATTCCGCACCGCAGTTGTTGCGTCACCATCGTCCTTTTCTGGCCTTCTGGCTGGCCCGCGTGTTCACCGCCAGCGGCTTCCAGATGCTCACCGTGGCCATCGGCTGGCACCTCTACCAATTGACCGGCAACGTACTGGACCTGGGCCTGGTCGGCCTGGTCGAGTTCGCCCCACGGGTGCTGTTCATGCTGCACACCGGCCATGTCGCCGACCGCTATGACAGGCGCAAGGTCGCCGCCCTGTGCCAGAGCCTTCAGGGGCTGATTGCCCTGGCGCTGGCGGTGGGCAGTGCCACCGACAACGTCACCCGCGAACTGATCTTTGCCCTGGCCTTCCTGCTCGGCGCCAGCCGCTCATTCGAAATGCCGGCAACCCAGGCGTTGTTGCCCAATGTGGTACCGGCCGGGCTGTTCCCGCGGGCAGTGGCGGCGTCGGCCTCGGCCACCCAGTCGGCAACCATCGTGGCGCCGGCGGTGGGCGGCTTCCTGTATGCCTTTGGCAGCATGTGGGTGTACGGCCCGACGGTGGCCTTGTACGCCATTGCCTGCGTGCTGACCCTGAGCCTGCAGGCGCGCGGCCAGGTCGCACAGCGCGGGCGCGCCAGCATCGAATCGTTGCTGGCCGGCATCCGCTTCATTCGCAGCCGGCCCGACATCCTCGGCGCCATCTCGCTGGACCTGTTCGCCGTATTGTTGGGCGGAGCCACCGCGTTGCTGCCGGTATTTGCCAAAGACATCCTGCTGACCGGGCCGATGGGCCTTGGCCTGTTGCGCTCGGCGCCAGCGGTGGGGGCGTTGCTGATGTCGCTCTGGCTGGCGCGCTTCCCGTTCCAGCGCAACGTCGGGCGGACGATGTTCACTGCGGTCGGGGTGTTCGGCGTGGCGACCATCGCCTTCGGCCTGTCGACCTCGTTCTGGTTCTCGCTGGCGGTACTGGTGGTACTGGGTGCGGCAGACATGATCAGCATGGTCATTCGCAGTTCGTTCGTGCAGCTGGAGACACCGGATGAAATGCGTGGGCGGGTCAGCGCGGTGAACGGTTTGTTCATCGGTGCCTCGAACCAGCTCGGTGAGTTCGAATCGGGGGTGACCGCGCACTGGTTTGGTACAGTGCGGGCGGTGGTGCTGGGCGGGGTGGGCACTTTGGTGGTGACCGGGGTGTGGATAAAACTGTTCCCTACCCTGGCCAAGCGGGATCGGTTGCATAACGGGTGATGGGTCACCTGTGCCCGCCGCTTCGCGGGCAAGCCCGCGCCTACGGGGGAACTTCCACGCACAGGGCCAGAAAAACCCATTCCCCAACGGCCATAGGCCCCCGCCATGCATGCTGGTATGATGCGCGGCTTTTTTCCTCCCCACACAAAACCACAGCATCCGGTACGGTCTGTGCTTTGCTGATGGGGTCGATACATTCATGGCGCCGGGGGCGCCTTGGGGAGCGGGCATGCTGGAAAGGCTGTTTCAACTAAGAGCACACAACACCAACGTGCGCACCGAGATTCTCGCGGGCGTCACCACCTTCCTGGCCATGGCCTACATCCTGTTCGTCAACCCGAGCATCCTCGGCGAGACCGGCATGGACAAGGGCGCGATCTTCGTCGCCACCTGCCTGGCAGCAGCCATCGGCTCCGCCACCATGGGCCTGATTGCCAACTACCCGATCGCCCTGGCACCGGGCATGGGCCTGAACGCGTTCTTCACCTACACCGTAGTGCTGCACATGGGCCACACCTGGCAGGTGGCACTGGGTGCCGTGTTCCTGTCGGCGGTGATGTTCTTCCTGCTGTCGATCTTCCGCATCCGCGAGTGGATCGTGAACAGCATTCCGCTGCCGCTGCGTTCGGCGATTGCCGCCGGCATCGGCCTGTTCCTGGCATTGATCGCCCTGCATAACGCCGGCATCGTCGTCGATAACCCAGCCACTTTGGTGGGCATGGGCGACCTCAAGCAGCCGTCGGTGATTCTCGCCACATTGGGCTTCTTCCTGATCGTCGGCCTTGAGTCGCTGAAAGTGCGCGGCGCGGTGCTGATCGGCATCCTGGCCGTCACCGTCGCGTCGATCGCCATGGGCGTCACGCCGTTCGGCGGGATCGTGTCGATGCCACCTTCGCTGGCACCCACCTTCCTGCAGCTGGACATCGCCGGTGCCCTCGATGTGGGCCTGATCAGCGTGATCTTCGCGTTCCTGTTCGTCGACCTGTTCGACAACTCCGGCACCCTGATCGCCGTGGCCAAGCGCGCAGGCCTGATGGGCAAGGACGGCCACATGCCGAAGATGGGCCGCGCCCTGATCGCCGACAGCACCGCCGCCATGGCCGGCTCCCTGCTGGGCACCTCGACCACCACCAGCTATATCGAGTCCGCTGCGGGTGTGAGCGCCGGTGGCCGCACCGGCCTGACGGCCATCGTGGTTGCCGTGCTGTTCCTGCTGGCGCTGTTCTTCGCCCCCCTGGCCGGCAGCGTGCCGGCGTTCGCCACCGCTCCGGCGCTGCTGTTCGTCGCGGTGCTGATGGCCTCGGGCCTGGCGGAAATAAACTGGGACGACGTCACCGAAGCCGCACCGGTGGTGGTAACTGCCTTGGCCATGCCGCTGACGTACTCGATCGCCAATGGTATCGCCTTCGGCTTCATCGCCTGGACCGCCGTCAAACTGATTTCCGGCCGCCGTCGCGACCTGAACCCGGCCCTGGTGATCCTTTCCATCCTGTTCGTCATCAAGCTAGGCTGGTTCAACGCATGAGTGCTGCTTTCGACCCCTCCTCCTACGCCACCCAACTGGACGCCAAGGTGGCCCGGCTGCGCGAGCTGCTGGCGCCGTTCGGTGCGCCGGAACCGGCTGTTTTCGACTCGCCACGCGAGCATTACCGCCTGCGCGCCGAGTTCCGCCTGTGGCGCGAGGATGGCCAGCGCCACTATGCCATGTTCGCCCCGGGCGAGAAGCACAAGGCAATCCTGATCGACGATTTCCCCATTGCCAGCGAACGCATCAACGCGTTGATGCCACGCCTGAAGGCAGCCTGGCAGGCCAGCGAAGAACTGGGCAACCGCCTGTTCCAGGTGGAGTTCCTCACCACCCTGGCTGGCGATGCGATGATCACGATGTGCTATCACCGCCCGCTGGACGAGGCCTGGGAAGTGGAAGCACGGCAACTGGCTGAAGCGCTGGGGGTGAGCGTCATCGGCCGTTCCAAGGGCAAGCGCCTGGTTATCGGCCGCGACTACGCGGTGGAAAAACTCGATGTGGCTGGCCGCGTGTTCAGTTACCGCCAGCCGGAGGGTGCGTTCACTCAGCCCAACGGCGCAGTGAACCAGAAGATGCTCAGCTGGGCCTTCGAGGCCATGGGCGAGCGTGAGGATGACTTGCTGGAGCTGTATTGCGGCAACGGCAACTTCACCCTGCCGCTGGCCACGCGTGTACGCCAGGTGCTGGCCACCGAAATCAGCAAGACGTCGGTCAATGCCGCACTGAGCAACCTTGACGAAAACGCTGTGGATAACGTGCGGCTGGTACGCTTGTCGGCAGAGGAGCTGACCCAGGCACTGAATGAGGTGCGGCCGTTCCGTCGCCTGGAAGGCATCGACCTGAAGAGTTATCAGTTCGGTACCGTGTTCGTCGACCCACCGCGGGCCGGGATGGACCCGGATACCTGCGAGCTGACCCGGCGTTTCGAACGCATCCTGTACATCTCGTGCAACCCGGAAACGCTGGCAGCGAACATCGCCCAGTTGCAGGACACCCATCGCATCGAGCGCTGTGCATTGTTTGACCAGTTCCCGTATACCCACCATATGGAGAGTGGGGTTCTGCTGGTTCGGCGCTGATCGTTGTATTGCCGGGGCTGCTTTGCAGCCCATTCGCGGGCAGGCCCGCTCCTACATTGATCGGCGTACAGCCCGTTGCTCAGCGTACAGCCGATTGCTCGGTGCACAGCCATTGCTCGGAGTACGCAGATCGTTGTAGGAGCGGGCTTGCCCGCGAATGGGCCGCAGAGCGGCCCCAAGCTTCACCTCAGAAGTCGAAGAAAACGGTCTCCCCTTCCCCCTGAATACGGATATCAAAGCGGTACGCCGTCTTCCCATCCACTTCGCAACGCTTGGCAATCAAGGTTTCACGCCGCTGCGGCTGCTCGATCAGGTTGAGCACCGGGCACTTGGCATTGGCCTGGGCCTCATCATCGAAATACAGGCGCGTGTGCAGGTGGATGTTGATGCCACGGGCAAACAGGCTGATGTTGATGTGCGGCGCCATCGGCACGCCCGCAGCGTTGTTCACCACACCCGGCTTGACCGTGTGCAGCGTCCACTCACCGGCATCGAAGGTCGTGGCGGTGCGGCCGAAGCTGTTGAAGGCGTTTTCCAGGTTGTAGGCATCCTGGTACTCGCCGTTGGCGTCGGCCTGCCACACTTCCAGGAACGAGTCGCGCACCAGGTGGCCATTACCGTCATACACCTGGCCGAGCAGCAGAATGTGCTCGCCTGGCGCGTCTGGCTTGGCCAGGCGGTTCCAGATTTCCTGATCGCGGGTCGGGTTGCCGGCCGCTTCCAGGGCCAGGCCGATGTGCACGTAGGGGCCGGCAGTCTGCGAAGGGGTTTCCGGCAGCAGTTCGATAGGCATGGCGGGGTCCTCAGCAGTTTTCGAAGTGGGTCTTGCGCTGGCCGCGCAGCACGATGTCGAAGCGATAGGCCAGGCAGTCCATCGGGTTGGCGTTGCTCATGTCGAGCTTGGCGATCAACTGCTGCACGGCTTGCGGGTTGGCGATCGACTTGACGATCGGGCACATCGGAATCAGCGGGTCACCTTCGAAGTACAGCTGGGTGATCAACTTGGTGGCGATCGATGGGCCGCTGATGGCGAAGTGGATATGCGCCGGGCGCCAGTCGTTCGGGCCGTTGCGCCATGGGTACGGGCCCGGCTTGATGGTGCGGAAGCTGTAGTAGCCGTCACGGTCGGTCAGGCACCGGCCAACACCACCGAAGTTCGGGTCCAGCGGCGCCAGGTAGCGGTCGTTCTTGTGGCGATAGCGGCCGCCGGCGTTGGCTTGCCACATCTCCACCAAGGTGTTCGGCACAGGCTTGCCGTACTGGTCGACGACACGGCCGGCAACGATGATGCGCTCGCCGATTGGCAGGCCACCGTTATTGAAGTTCAGCAGCAGGTCATGGTCATGGGCGCCGAAGCCCAGGTGGGAAAAATCCGGACCAGTGGTTTCGCTGATCGACTGCGGAATACTGACCAGTGCCTGGCGCGGCGAGCGGGCAATGGACGTCTTGTAGTCAGGCGTAAGGGCTTTGGGGTGCCAGTTGCGATCACGGATCACGAAGCGGCTGTTGTCCTGGGCGGGCATGCCGGTTTCCTCTCTTGGAATTATGAGAACGCCTGAGTGTGGCAGGCGGACTTACAGTTTCCGGCAGGTCGCGGGCGATGAACATTGAAATCGACCCCTTGATACATAACCAAATGGTTATGGATAAACACCTCGGCCTGACAGGTTCCACCTTCGTGAACTAATCTTTGTCTTCTTGTTTCACGCTCGGAGAGCATTCATGGAATGGCGAAAAGGCCGACGCAGCGACAACGTGGTCGATGCCCGAGGCGAAGGTGGCGGCGGCGGCATGCGTTTCGGCGGCGGCAAAGGGCTGGGGCTTGGGGCAATCCTGCTGATCGTCGGCATCGGCTGGCTCACCGGGCAGGACCCGTTGCAGATTCTTGGCCAGCTTGCCGGGCAGATGGAGCAGCAACAACAGCAGCCGGCACCCAGTGGTGCGGGCGGCAAGGCGCCACCGGCCAACGACCAGCAAGCCGAGTTCGTCGCCTCGGTTCTGGGTGACACCGAAGACACCTGGAAAGCCCTGTTCGCCGAGGCCGGCAAACAATACCGTGACCCCAAACTGGTCCTGTTCAGCGGCCAGGTCAATTCGGCCTGCGGATTTGCCTCGGCAGCGGTTGGGCCGTTCTATTGCCCGGCGGACCAGCGGGTGTACCTGGACATGTCGTTCTTCCGTGAAATGGAAACCCGCTTCGCTGCAGCTGGCGACTTCGCCCAGGCCTACGTGATCGCCCATGAAATCGGTCACCATGTGCAGACACTGCTGGGCGTTTCGGCCAAGGTCGACGCCGCACGACGCGCCGGCCAGCGCATGGAGGGCGACAACGGCTTGTTGGTGCGCCAGGAGTTGCAGGCCGACTGTCTGGCCGGGGTATGGGCATACCAGGCGCAGAAACGCCTGAACTGGCTGGAGCCAGGCGATGTCGAGGAAGCGCTGAATGCGGCCAATGCAATCGGCGACGACCGCCTGCAGCAGCAAAGCCGCGGGCGCGTAGTGCCAGACTCGTTCACCCACGGTACCTCGGCGCAGCGGGTACGCTGGTTCAAGGCCGGGTTTGCCGAAGGTGAAGTGAACCGCTGCGACACCTTCAGTGCACGCACCCTCTGATACCCGGTGCAACAGGGACCGAGTGAGACCGCTTGCTGACATTTTGCTGAAAAAGCGTTTCAGCTTCCCCAATCATGGCCGATAACCCCTGCACGAATCAGCGGGCATCCAGAACAAAAACGCCTGGCGATCGAAGATCAAGAGAGCGAAATCAACTTCTGGAGAGCGTGCATGAACAGCTGGTTCGCCAACATCAGCGTCAACCTTAAACTCGGCCTGGGCTTCGGCCTGGTGCTGGTCCTCACTGGCCTGCTGGCCCTCACCGGCTGGACCAGCCTGGGCAGCCTGATCGACCGTAGCAACTGGATGGGCGATATTGGCCAGTTGAACAAGGACCTCACCGATCTGCGCATTGCGCGCCTGCAGTACATGATCGCCAACGGCGACGATACCGCCGCCGCCAACACCCTGGCCAAGCTGGATGCATTCAGCAAGCAGCAGGCCTACCTGGCCACCACCTTCAAAAGCCCGGAGAACGTCAAGCTGCTGGGTGAGCTTGGCGATACCATCAGCGCCTACAAGGTGTCGCTGAACAAGATGCGCCAGGGCTACGACGCCACCCGCGCAGCGCGCGTTTCCATGAACATCTCGGCCACCCGCGCCGACCAGGCCATGGATGCGCTCAGCCAGGAGGTGATGGCTCGCCCCGAGGCTGACAGCGTGCGCCTGGCCCAGTACCAGCTGATCAGCAAGGCCCGCCAGCAATTGCTGCAGGTACGCATTGATGTGCGTGGCTACATCGCCGAGAACAGCAGCGCCAACGAGCAGGCCGCCCTGCGCCAGCTTGATGCGGCACTGGCCGATATCGACAACCTCAAGCGCCAGCTGCCCAGCGAAGACGCGCGCCTGCAACAGTTCGAAAACGCAGTACTGGCCTATCGTGACGCCGTACGCCAGTTCCGCGACGCGGTTGCCAACATCACCACCTCGCGCGCCGAAATGACCGTGCAGGGTGCCGACATCGTCAAGCGCAGCGACGCGTTGTACCAGATCCAGCTAGAGCGCCGTGACATCGAGAGTACCCAGGCCCGCAGCCTGCAGGCCATCGCCACACTGCTGGCGCTGCTGGTCGGCGTGCTGGCGGCGGTGCTGATCACCCGCCAGATCACGCGCCCGTTGCAAGACACCCTGGTGGCCGTGGAAAAAATCGCCAGTGGCGACCTTACCCAGCACATGCGCGTCACCCGCCGTGACGAACTGGGCGTGCTGCAGCAAGGCATCGCGCGCATGGGCACCACCCTGCGCGAGCTGATCAGCGGCATCCGCGATGGCGTCACCCAGATTGCCAGCGCCGCCGAAGAGCTGTCGGCAGTCACCGAACAGACAAGCGCAGGCGCCAACAGCCAGAAAGTCGAGACCGACCAGGTGGCCACCGCCATGCACGAAATGGCCGCTACCGTTCAGGAAGTGGCGCGCAATGCCGAGCAGGCCTCACATGCAGCCACCGGTGCCGATGACGAAGCCCGTGCCGGCGACCGCGTGGTGGGCGAAGCGATTGGCCAGATCGAACGCCTGGCCGAAGACATGCACCGCTCCACCGAGGCCATGAACCTGCTGCAGCAGGAAAGCCAGAAAATTGGTAGCGTGATGGACGTGATCAAGTCGGTGGCCGAACAGACCAACCTGCTGGCGCTCAACGCAGCGATCGAGGCGGCGCGTGCCGGCGAGGCAGGCCGTGGCTTTGCCGTGGTTGCCGACGAAGTGCGCGGCCTGGCCCAGCGCACGCAGAAGTCTACCGAAGAAATCGAAGAGCTGATTGCCAGCCTGCAGCACGGTACTCAGCAAGTGGCGAATGCCATGCAGGGCAGCCGTGCCCTGACCGACAGCAGCGTCGAACTGGCGCGAAAGGCCGGGTCATCGCTGGAGAGCATTACCAGTACGGTATCGAGCATCCAGTCGATGAACCAGCAGATTGCTGCGGCGGCAGAGCAGCAGAGTGCGGTGGCTGAAGAGATCAGCCGAAGTATCCTGAATGTGCGTGATGTGTCAGAGCAAACCGCAGCAGCCAGTGACGAGACGGCAGCGTCGAGTGTGGAGCTGGCGCGGCTGGGTGGGCAGTTGCAGACACTGGTCAGCCAGTTTCGCGTCTGACCTTTGGAACCTGGGGCCGCTTTGCGGCCCTTTCGCGATTCAAGGCCGCACCCCACATTGATCGACGTACGCAAGTCCTCGTGGGAGCGGCCTTGTGTCGCGATAGGAGGGCAAAGCCCTCCCGGCGTTCTGACAGGTACTACTTGACGATCATCCCTACCCCACGCCCACGTGGGTCGGAAGCGGTCTCAAGCTTCGCCCCATCGACGCGGATCGCCTGGATGTCGCCCATCTCCCAGCCCTGGTCCTCCAGCACATAGCCCATCTTCTTCAGCTCATCAGCTACCGGCCCGGTCAGTGGCGCATAGCTGTCGAAGTAGATGGTGTCCTTGGGCAGCAACTGATGGTGCACGCGCTGCGCCGCCACCGCCTTGTCCAGCGGCATGCCGTAGTCGTACAGGTTGTTCATCACCTGGAAGATCGAGGTAAAGATCCGTGAACCACCCGGGGTACCGATAACCAGCTCGACCTTGCCATCGCGGGTCATCAGGCTGGGACTCATCGACGACAGCATGCGCTTGCCTGGTTCGATCGCGTTGGCATCACCGCCGACCACGCCAAAGGCATTCGCCGCCCCCGGTTTGGCGCTGAAATCATCCATCTCGTCGTTGAGCAGGAAACCAGCGCCCTTCACCACCACACCACTGCCATAGTCGAGGTTGAGGGTGTAGGTATTGCTGACCGCGTTGCCCTGCTTGTCGACGATCGAGAAATGCGTGGTCTGGTGCGGTTCAAGGCCCGGCTTGACCTTGTCGGTGTCGGAAATGGCCTTCGGGTTGACCTGGGCTGCGCGCTTGGCCAGGTAATCCTTGGCCACCAACTGGTCCACCGGCACCTTGGTGAAGGCCGGGTCGCCCAGGTAATCGGCGCGGTCGGCGAACACCCGCTTCTCGATCTCGGCCAACAGGTGGATGTACTGCGCCGAGTTATGCGCCACCCCTTTGAAGTCGGCCGCGCGGTCTTCCTTGATGCCCAGCAACTGGGCAAGCGCCACACCGCCTGAGCTCGGCGGTGGCGCGGTATACACCACATTGCCACGCCAGCTCACGGCCATCGGTTCACGCCATACCGCTTTGTAATCCTTGAGGTCATCTTTGGTAATCAGGCCTTTGTCAGCCTGCATCTGCGCCACCAGCAAATCGGCCGTCTTGCCTTGATAGAACTCGCTCACGCCCTTGGCGGCTATACGCTCCAGGGTCTGGGCCATTTCCGGCTGCTTGAACAGCTCGCCGACCTTCATGTTGCCGAAGTAATCGTTGAAGTTGGTCGCCGTCTTGAACATGCCTTGGGCATCGTTGCGGTACTGGTACTGCTTTTCCGCCACCTTGAAGCCATTTTTCGCATAGCCGATGGCCGGGGTCAGCAACTCGCTCCAGGGCAGCTTGCCGAACTTCTGGTGCGCCTCCCACAGGCCCATTACCGTACCGGGTACGCCTGCGGCGCGTGCCCCGACCAGGCTGAGGTTCTCGATGACCTCGCCCTTGTCGTCCAGGTACATGTTGCGCGTGGCGGCCTTGGGCGCGACTTCGCGGTAGTCGAGGAAGTAAGGCTTGCCATCGACAAACAGGGTCATGAAGCCGCCACCGCCGATATTACCGGCCTCTGGGTAAGTCACCGCCAGGGTGAAGGCGGTCGCTACTGCCGCGTCCACCGCGTTGCCGCCCTTTTTCAGAATATCGGCGGCCACCTGTGCACCATATTGATCGGGGGCGGCCACCGCGCCGCCCTCCAGGGTGGCGGCGTAAACCGAGGAACAGCTCAGGATCGCGGCTGCGAGAGCCAGATACTGGAAAGGGACAATACGCATGACACTTCCTTGGTGTTGTTTTTGTTGAGCAGTCAGTAAGGCCGAAGCGCTTCGTCTGTGCAATCAACCGCCGGAAGTTTCGCCGCCTGTGGACAGGATTTGTCGCGATCAGGCAACTCAGCAGGCGTACATCGCCAGCTTGCGCTGGATGAAATCCAGGAAGCACTGGATGCGCAGTGCCAACTGGGTGTTGCGGTAATACACCGCGTGGATCGGCTGACGGTAGCCATTGTTGGCCTCGCTCAGCAGCACCTGTAGGCGCCCTGTGCGGATATCTTCGTGGGTCATGAAGTGCGACAGGCTGACGATGCCCTCCCCGGCCAACGCCAGCTGGCGCAGGGTTTCGCCGCTGGAAGCAACCAACGCCGGGCGGATGCTCCAGCGATCGCCCTGAGCGTGACGTAGCGGCCAATGATTGAGCGACTCCGGTTGGCTGAAGCCGAGCAGACAGTGGTTGGCCAGCTCCTCGACCTGCCGTGGCGTGCCGTGCTGCTCCAGGTAGGCCGGACTGGCCAGCACCTGCACCGGACTACAACCCAGGCTGCGCGCGTGCAGGCTGGAGTCGGCCAGCTCTCCGATGCGGATCGCCACATCAGTGCTCTGCTCCAGCAGGTCGATGATCAGGTCGTCGGTGTTGAGCTCCAGTTCGATGCCCGGGTACTGGCGGCGGAACTCGCCAATCCACGGCAGGATGGCATGCAGCATGAACGGCGCAGCGGCATTGATGCGCAATCGCCCGGTCGGGGTCTGGCGGTTCATCGACAGACGCTCTTCCATCTCGTCCATCTGCTGCAGGATCAACCGCGAGCGCTCAAGAAAGTAGCGCCCCTCTTCGGTAAGGTCCATGCGTCGGGTGGTGCGGTTGACCAGCGTGGTGCCCAGCTTGCCCTCCAGGCGCGACAGGGTGCGGCTGACGGCAGACGGGGTCTGGCCCATCTGCTCGGCAGCAGCGGAAATCGAGCCGCAGTCGATGACGGCGACGAATACCTGGAGTTCTTCGGATCGGGTTTTCACATTCAGGCCTGCGGCTGATATCAATCCGGATTAGATCGCCTTGCCGAACACCTTGTCCAGATGCGCCTCGTAGGCCGCCAGTGCCGCCGGCACATCCGGGCGCTTCATCACATCCACAGCCAGGAAGGTCGGCAGGCCGGTCATACCCAGGAACTGGTTGGCCTTGTGGAACGGGAAGTACACGGCATCCACCCCTTTGCCTTCAAAGAAATCGCTGGGGTCATCGAACGCCTGCTGCGGCGCGTTCCAGGTCAGCGACAACATGTATTGCTTGCCGTGCACCAAACCACCGCTGCCGTATTTCTGCGAGTGGTCCGAACGGGTACGGCCATCATTGGCATACAGGCTGCCGTGGCCGGCAGTGAACACGTCGTCGATGTACTTCTTGACGGTCCACGGCGCGCCCATCCACCAGCCGGGCATCTGATAGATCACCACATCGGCCCAGAGGAATTTCTCCACCTCTTCCTGGGCATCGTAGCCGCCATCGATGAACGTCTGGCGCACATCGAAACCGGCGCGGTCCAGGTGAGCGATGGCCGCTTCGTGCAAGGTCGCGTTGAGACGGCCTTCGGAGTGAGCGAACTGTTTACCACCATTGAGCAGAAGGATCTTTTTCATGCTGGCCTCCACGGCCGAATCAAAAATTGATGCCGGCAGGTTAGAGGCTCGCGGGGGCGGGATACAGCGGTGACGGGGCAAAATACAATTGACCAGAAGTCACGAATGAGCAATACATTATTGCCGTAGAATAGCGTCACCCCCCATCACCGAGTAGCGCCCCATGAGTGAGCCGTTCGCCTTTATCCTCAAAGCCAAGACCCGCCCGGAAATGGCTGATGCGTTCGAAAACCTGTTCCGTCCCTACGTCGAGCCAAGCCGCCAGGAACCCGGCTGCATCGAATACCACATGCTGCGCGACCAGCAGGACCCGAGCCTGTTTGTGTTCTTCGAAGTGTGGGCCGACAAAGCTGCGCTGGACATGCACTCGGCCCTCCCGCACATGGCTGCCTTCTTCGAAAAACGCATGGATTACCTGGAGCGCGATTTCGATATCCAGAGGGTCGACATGCTCAGCGCTTCGTCCGCTAGCCGTTGATCAGCAGATGGACGCCGAGTGCGGCCAACCCGATGAAAAAGCAACGCTTGAACAGCAGCGCGCTGATCCGCTGACGCAGCCACTGGCCCGCCAGCATGCCGAGCAAAGCCGGCGCCAGCATCAGCAGCGACGCCCCCAACGCCTGGCCCCCCAAGGCATCCTGCCCGGCCAGGCCTAGGGCCAAGGCTAGGGTCGACACCGTAAACGACAGGCCCAGGGCCTGGATCAACTGCTCGCGGCTCAAGCCCAGGCTCTGCAGGTAAGGTACCGCTGGCATCACGAACACTCCGGTCGACGCCGTGACCACACCCGTGACCAGCCCGCAAAGCGGTCCCAGCCAGCGCTCGTGTCCCGGGCCCACCTGCAGGCCCGGGCCGACCACCCCATACAACGCGTAGACCAGCAAGGCGGCCCCCAGCGCGTGCACAGCCCAGGGGCCACTGTTGATTCCCAGCCAGGCGCTGCCCAGCAAGGTGCCGACAAAGATCAATGCCAGCATTGGCCCCAGGCGGACCAACAACCCTCGCAGATGCCCGCCGCTGGCCAGCTGCCACAGGTTGGTGAGTGTCGAGGGCACGATCAACAACGCGGCAGCCTGCGCAGGTGGCATAGCCAGGCCCAACAGGCCCATGGCAATGGTGGGCAGGCCCAGGCCGATGACCCCCTTCACTGCGCCCGCCAGCAGAAAGGTCAGTACAACCAGCAACGACAGTGCCGGGCCAATGTTCTGGTAAAACGCGAGCAAGGTAGTCATGGGCCGATGATGCCGTGCCCCGGGCAACGTGAGAATCTGCCATATACTCAGCCAGCCTCTTGCCAGGACAGAGCCACATGCATTTCGACCTGATCGACCTCAAGCTGTTCCAGCACACCCTGGAGTGCGGCAACATCACCGCCGGCGCCAGCCGCAGCCATCTGTCACTGCCAGCAGCCAGTGCGCGCATCCGCGCCATGGAAGCATCGCTGGGCATTCCCTTGCTGGAACGTAACCGCCGTGGCGTACAACCAACGCCGGCTGGCCAGGCACTCCTACAGCATGCACGGCTGATAACGCAGCAAGTCGAACGCCTGCAGTTCGACCTGGGCCTGTACGCGCAAGGGCAGCAAGGCCAAGTGCGCCTGCTGTGCAACACCGCAGCGCTGACCGAATACTTGCCCGAACTGCTGGCCAGCTATCTGGCTGAAAACCCTGGAGTCAGCGTGGATGTGCAAGAACTGCCAAGTTTGCGCATCGTGCAGGCAATTACCCAAGGCATGGCCGACCTGGGCATCGTGTCCACAGCCGCCCCCAACGAGCACCTGCAGACCCGGCCGTTTCGAGACGACCCGCTGGTGCTAGTGACGCCACAGCGCCACCCCCTGGCCAGTGCGCTGGCGCCAAGTTTCGTCGACAGCCTGGCCCATGGCTATGTCGGCCTGGGGGCCGGCAGTGCACTGGGGTTGTACCTGGAAGAGCAAGCGCTGCACGAGGGGCAGCGCATGCAGGTTCGGGTACGAGCAGAGGGGTTTGATGGGGTAATCCGCATGGTCGCGGGCGGGGCCGGAATCGGGGTGGTGCCGCTGGCAGCGGTGCAGCGCTGGCAAGGGATGCTGCCGTTGCACTGGGTGGCGCTGCAGGAGCCATGGGCCAACCGCCGGTTGCTGGTGTGCGCACGGGATTTCGCGGCATTACCAGGCTATGCCGCCGGACTGGTATCCACCCTTACCCACTGACAGCCTTCGCTGGCACGCCTGCTTCCACAAACTCGTTCGCGTACCGCTCGGACCGTGA
Source organism: Pseudomonas sp. KCJK9058 (assembly GCF_046230975.1). Lineage (NCBI taxonomy): Bacteria > Pseudomonadati > Pseudomonadota > Gammaproteobacteria > Pseudomonadales > Pseudomonadaceae > Pseudomonas > Pseudomonas sp. KCJK9058. The sequence goes on along the minus strand of NZ_JBJJLR010000014.1, from coordinate 17,530 downwards.
AGGTATTGATACCCCCCTGGGGTATTCGTGAAAGGGTACGGCGACCTCCTACTTCAGATAAGAACGCAGCAACACCGCCACCTTGTCTGCCTCGTCCTGCCGTTCCTCGGCACTCAGGCCGTCCGCCACGAGGTGATCGCGGATGTGCCCTTCCATCACCTCGGCCATCAGCCCGTTCACCGCGCCGCGCACGGCAGCGATCTGCTGCAGGATCGCCAGGCAGTCCTTGTCCTGCTCCAGCGCCGTCTCCAGGGCGGCGGCTTGGCCTTTGATCTTGCGCACCCGGGTCAACAGCTGCTTCTTGCTCTTCAGGGTATGTGCCATTGGGTTTCACGCCATGCTAGGTATACTGGGGTATAGTATTTTTCTCGATCTTCCGGGAGCATGATAAACCATGGCGACACAAACCTCAGACCGCTGGCAGCACAGCCACCAGTTCCACACCAGCAACCTGGGCGCTGAGCGCAAAACCCGCCTGGCGGTTTGGCTGACCGCAGTGATGATGGTGGCGGAGGTTGCCGGAGGCTGGTACTTCAACTCCATGGCGCTGCTGGCCGACGGCTGGCACATGAGCTCCCACGCCCTGGCACTTGGCCTGTCCTTGCTGGCCTACGCTGCCGCTCGGCGCTATGCAGGTGACCGGCGCTTTGCCTTCGGCACCTGGAAGATCGAAATTCTCGGCGGCTACTCCAGCGCATTGCTATTGCTGGGCGTGGCCGGACTGATGGCGTTCCAGTCGGTGGAACGGCTGTTGGTGCCGGGACAGATCCACTATGACGAGGCGATCTTCATTGCCGTGGCGGGCCTCGCCGTCAACCTCATCTGCGCCTGGCTGCTACGCGATGACCATCATCATGACCATCACCCTCACAGCCACGATCATCACCATCACCATCACCATCATCACCACCACGACCTGAACCTGCGCTCGGCCTACCTGCATGTGATGGCTGATGCCGCCACTTCGGTGCTGGCCATTGCTGCCTTGCTGGCCGGCAAGTTCTGGGGCGCCAGTTGGCTCGACCCAGCGATGGGCCTCGTCGGTGCGCTGCTGGTCGCGCTGTGGGCCCGTGGCCTGCTGCGCGATACCGGGCGAGTGTTACTGGACGCCGAGATGGACGCCCCGGTTGTGGCGGAAATCCGCGAAGTGGTCGCGCAATTGCCGGCGCCGGCCAGTATCACCGACCTGCATGTCTGGCGGGTGGGCAGGGACCAGTACGCCTGCATTCTTGGCCTGGCCACCCAGGCCACACTGAATGCCGACGGCGTGCGCCAGGCCCTGGCCGTGCACGAAGAGTTGGCGCACATCACTGTCGAGGTAAACCGCCTGCCATAGCGCGACCAGACACCTGGACGTCGAGCCCAGGCAACTGCTGCGCGGCCGTTGGGCCTATGGTGACCCGTCATTCAGCCAGTCACCAGGAGTTGTGCCATGTCCGATTTCATCACCGTCCTGCGCGAAACCTGCCCGACGCCGGTCGTGGACGCCACCAAGTGGAAGCGCATCGGCGGCGATCCGCACACCGTCAACCTCAATGCCTACCTGTCGGCCGACGGCAGCAAGATCATGGGCACCTGGATCTGCACCCCGGGCAAGTTCGAGGTCAACTACGATAAATGGGAGTTCTGCCACTTCCTCGATGGCTATTGCATCATCACCCCGGAAGGCGAAGAGCCCAAGCACCTGAAGGCGGGTGATGTGTTCGTGATCGAACCGGGCATGAAAGGTACGTGGGAAGTGGTCGAGACTGTACGTAAGTATTTCGTCTTCGCCTGACCTGCAGGCGCGGATTTAGCTGCGAATACGGCGGTGAGGCTTCTGCAGCATTCGCGGGTGAACCCGCGCCTACAACGGCCGCGCAATACCTGTAAGCGTGGACAAAAAAATCGCGGAGCAGACGCCCTTCCCTCTGGTGCGCAGTTACAGAGGGAAGGCCACCTGGCCCGCGATGAAGTCCACCTCTTGCATCAATCCTTCTTGCGATAACCCTCGACGATGGCCGAGAAGTCCTTGCCACCCTCGCCTCGCAGGCTCATGGCCTGGTACAACTGCTGGGCCACGGCACCGAGAATCACCGGTTGGTGTGCCTGGCGTGCCGCTTCGGTAGCCAGACCGAGGTCCTTGAGCATGAGTTCGGCGCCAAAGCCACCGGTGTAGCCACGCGATGCCGGTGCGGTTTCGATGACGCCCGGCCACGGGTTGTAGGTGTCCGAACTCCAGCAACGCCCGGTCGAACTGTTGATGATGCCGGCCAGCACCTTGGTATCGATACCCAACGCGTTACCCAGGGCCATGGCCTCGGACACGCCGATCATCGAAATGCCGAGTAGCAGGTTATTGCAGATCTTGGCGATCTGGCCGGTACCGACTTCCCCGCAGTGCACGATGTTGCGGCCCATCTGCTCCAGTACCGGCTTGAGGCTGGCGAACAACTCGGTACTGGCGCCGACCATGAACGTCAGGGTGCCGGCCGCCGCGCCGCCAGTACCACCGGAAACCGGCGCATCACCCATGTCCACGCCCTTGGCCGCTGCGGCCTTGGACACATCACGTGCGGTCTGCGGGTCGATGGTGCTGCAGTCAACGGTCGGCGTGCCAGGGCGAATGCCAGCCAGTACGCCGTCCTCGTTCAAATACACGCTACGCACATGGGCTGCGGCCGGCAGCATGGTGATCACCAGCTCGCTGTTGGCCGCCGCGTCCTTGGGTGAGGGGCTGATCTGCCCGCCCAGTTCTGCCAGCTCGGCCAGCACGGCCTTGTTCAGGTCGAACAGGTTCAGCTGATGTCCGGCCTTGATCAGGTTGCGGGCCATGGGCGCGCCCATGTTGCCCAGGCCGATGAATGCGATACGCATGACGTACTCCTTAGCGCAGGCTAATGGTGGTGTTCACACCGTCGTTGACGCTGTCGTCATCGAACCAGCGAGCCGTGACGGTCTTGGTCTGAGTGTAGAACTGCACCACTTGCTTGCCGTACGGCCCGAGGTCACCGAGTTTGGAGCCACGCGAGCCGGTGAAGCTGAAGAACGGTACGGGTACCGGGATCGGGATGTTGATGCCGACCTGGCCAATATCGATTTCGCTCTGGAACTTGCGGGCCGCAGCGCCGCTCTGGGTGAACAGGCCGGTGCCGTTGCCGAACGGGTTGGCGTTGACCAGGGCGATGGCCTCGTCGAGCGTATCGACTTCCAGGGTCACCAGCACCGGGCCGAAGATTTCCTGGGTATACACCTGCATGTCGGTCTTCACGCCCGAGAACAGGGTTGGGCCGACGAAGTTGCCTTGCTCGTAGCCCGGCACCTTGACGTCACGGCCGTCAAGTTCCAGCTTGGCGCCTTCCTTGATACCGCTTTCGATCAGGCCCAGCACACGCTCCTTGGCACGCTTGGAAACCACCGGGCCAACGTCGGTGCCCGGCTCGCAGCCAGCATTGACCTTGAGCTTGCTGGCAGCCTCCTTGATATCCGGCAACCATTCGCGGGCCTTGCCCACCAACACTGCCACCGAGGTCGCCATGCAGCGCTGGCCCGCCGCGCCAAAGGCAGCACCGACCAGCGCATTGATGGTTTGCGTGCGGTTGGCATCAGGCAACACCACCGCGTGGTTCTTGGCGCCCATCATTGATTGCACACGCTTGCCATGCTGGCTGCCAAGGTTGTAAACGTGCGTGCCGACTTCAGTAGAGCCCACGAAGGAAATCGCCTTGATGTCCTGGTGGGTGCAAATGGCATCCACCACCTGCTTGCCGCCGTGCACCACGTTCAGCACACCGGCCGGTACGCCGGCTTCCAGCGCCAGCTCGACCAGAAGCATGGTCGACAGCGGGTCCTGCTCGGACGGTTTGAGCACGAAGGTGTTGCCGCAGACGATGGCCATGGGGAACATCCACAGCGGGATCATTGCCGGGAAGTTGAACGGGGTGATGCCAGCGCATACGCCGATCGGCTGGCGCAGGGTGTAGGTATCGACACCGCCGGCGACGTTCTCGGCAAATTCGCCCATCTGCAGGGTACCAATGGACGCCGCGTGCTCGACCACTTCCAGGCCGCGGAAGATATCGCCTTCAGCGTCGGCCAGGGTCTTGCCCTGCTCGGCGCTGAGCACCTGGGCAATGCGTTTGGTGTGTTCGCGGATCAGCGCCTGCAGCTTGAGCATGATGCGCATGCGCGCGCCGATCGGGGTGTTACGCCACGTCTGGAAAGCGCGGTGAGCAGCGGCCACGGCTGCATCGACTTCCTCGACGGTGGCGAACGGTACGCGCGCCAGCACCTCTTGGGTGGCCGGGTTGACGATGTCACGCCATTCGGTGGTTTTGGACTCGACCCACTGGCCGTCGATCAGCAGCTTGACCTGCTCGACCTTGGTGCTGTTAGGGGATTGCGGTGCGTTCATCTGCGTTCTCCTTGGAATTGTTGTCGGGACGAGATCGCCAGCGCCGGGCAAACGCGGGGTGGCGTCCTGAGGCTTGTTTCGAGTATAGATGTGCAAACATCCAACAAGAACGCACAAAAAAACCGGATCATCATGCAAAAAGACCTCACATCCCTGAGCGCGCTCAACTGGGACGATTTGAAGTTCTTCCTCGAAGTGGCTCGCACCCGCAAGGCCAGCAGTGCCGCCAAACGGCTGAGCGTGGACTACACCACCGTGTCGCGACGCATCAGCTCGCTGGAGGGTGCGCTGGGCACCTTGCTGTTCGAAAAGTCGCGCACCAACGGCTTTGTGCTGACCGCCGAAGGCCAGCGCCTGCTGGGCTATGCCGAATCGATCGAGAGCACGCTGCACATGGCGTGCGAGCAGGTGTCCGGGTCGGGGGTGGCGTTGTCGGGCCATGTGCGCATGGGCTGCACGGAGGGCTTTGGCAGCTTTTTCATCACGCCGCAGCTAAGCCACTTCGTCGACGCCTACCCGGCGATTTCGGTGGACATCCTGCCGCTGCCGCACTTCATCAGCCTGTCCAAGCGTGAGGCGGACATCGTCATCGCGCTGGAGCGGCCCGAGCACGGGCCTTATGTGTGCTGCAAGCTGTGCGACTACCGCCTGCGGCTGTATGCCACCCAGGGCTACCTGGACAGCCACGCGCCGATCCGCCAGGTGACGGACCTGGCCAAACACCCCTTCATCAGTTACGTGGATGACCTGGCGTTCAGCTCCGAGCTGCTGTACCTGGCCAACCTGATCCCCAACGCCAGCGCACATTTGCGCAGTACCAGCGTGATCGCGCAGTACACGGCAGCACTGCAGGGGCGTGGGCTGGCAATATTGCCGTGCTTCCTCGCCGCGCAGGACCCGCGATTGGTCACGGTGTTGCCGGAGGAGATCGAGGTGACGCGGCAGTTCTGGATGTATTGCCGGGAGGATTTGCGCAAGTTGAAGCGCATTACCCTGCTGTGGGATTACATCCGGGCGGTGACCGAGGCGAATGCGCCATTGTTGATGGGGCAAACCCGCGAGATGCGCTTTGCCCAGGACTGATGGGCCTGCGCATTTCCGAAGGCAACACAGCCCCTGTAGGAGCGGGCTTGCCCGCGAACACCGGCAAAGCCGGTGCCGGGCCGCGTTGCCCACGCCTACAGGGGATATGTGACAGCCCGAGCGTCAACGATCAGTAGGACGCTACCACGATGGACACCCGACGGTTCTCGGTACGCCCAGCGCTGGTGCGGTTGTCCGCCACCGGCTGGCTGCTGCCCAGGCCACGGCTCTGAATGTTCTGCGCCTGCATGCCAATCCCCACCAGCGCCTTGGTCACGCTTTGCGCGCGGCGCTCGGACAGCTGCTGGTTATACGCCGCCTTGCCCGACGAGTCGGCATGCCCGTCCACCCGCACGCCCTGGATGCCAACGCCGAGCAGCGCCTTGCCGATGCGCTCGACAATCGCCTGGCTCTGGCCATTGAGGCTGTCCAGATCGCTGCCGAACAACACTTTGCCAGACAAGTCGTAGGCCCAACCTTCATCGGTCGGGGTGAAACCTTCGCGCTTGAGCACGGCAATCTGTTCTGGGGTAAGGCCTTTCGGGGGCGCGCTCTGGCAACCCGTCAGCGCCAGCATGGCGAGCAACAAGGCCCAAAGCGGAAAACGTAAAGCTTGCATCACGGGTTCAACTCCTGTTCCTGATTTCGTTGGCGGACCGTTCCGTCTGCGCCAGTTGCCAATGGCCACGGCGTTCGCGCTTGGCCTGGTACATTGCCGCATCGGCGGCATTGAGAAGACTGGCGGGGTCAGCGCCGTCGTCCGGGTAATAGGCAATACCGACACTCAGCGAGGTGGAGATACTGCGGCCACTGTCCAGTTGCACCGGCAGCTTCATGCTGGCAACGATCTTCTCGGCAATGTGTTCGGCGTCCTTGCGCGTATGCAACGGCGTCAACAGCACGGCAAACTCGTCGCCCCCCAGGCGCGCCACCAGATCGTGCTCGCGCAGTTGGGCGCGCACACGTTCGGCCACGCTGATCAACACCTCGTCACCCACGGCGTGGCCGAGGGTGTCGTTGATCTGCTTGAAGTGGTCGCTGTCGAGGAACAGCAGTGCCAGGTGGTCCTGCTGACGCGCCGCATTCCGCACGCTGCGGCTCAGGCGCCCTTCAAAGAAGGCGCGGTTGGGCAAGCCGGTCAGGCTGTCGTGGCTGGCCTGATGGGCAAGGGTCTGGTTTTCGCTCTGCAGGTGGCTATGCCACACCTCCAGTTCATCCAGCAGGGCATTGAAGTCGTTACCCAGCTCGTTCAGCTCGGCAATCGGCGCTTCTGGTACGCGCCGGTCGAAGCTGCGCTCGCGGCGGGCGGCATGGGCGACACTGGCCAGGCCACGCAGCGGGCGGGTGATATCGCTGAGCAGGCGCCGCGACAGATACTGGGCAGCCAAGGCGCTGAGGACCGTGCAGAACAGGATACCGGCCAAGCCACTGAGCAGGAACAGCAACAGGCTCCTGCCCTGGCCTGCCAGCTCGATGTGCCCGACCTGCTGTTGCTGGTGCACGATCGGCAGAATGACCGGCTCATCCAGCAAGGCGCTGGCAACCTGCACCTCCAGCTGCGCGAGCATGCCGGTATTGTCGCGTTGCCAGTGCGCCAGTTGCTCGCCCTCGTTGTTGAAGACCTTGGCCTCGGCCACTTCTTCGGTACTGGCAATCAACGCCAGCGATTCATTGGCGGCGGCGCTGTCATCGAACACCACCGCCGCCTCTACCGTGTAATTGATCGAGCGGGCGATCAACTGCAGGTTATGGTTGGCATAGACACGCAGTGCGAGCACGCCCAGCAGGGTGAGGGAGATACCCGCCAGGCCAACGGCAAGCAAGGCGACGCTAAGGTGGCCACGGCCCAGCACCGAGCGCAGGGTCGGGCGCACGGTACGCTTGCGGGTCGGCTTCATGGCTGCTCCGCCCGGCGCCGCGACAATTGCAGCACGCTAGGGTGAATACGCACGCCAGAGCGTGCCACCGAGTCGAGATTGACTTCAAAGGCCACCTGCTGGTCGCTGACCCGCAGGCAGAACAGGCTGCCGACCGTGCAGGGGTCATCCGCCTCGCTGATGCTCAGCACCGGGTGGCCGCCGATACGCTGGAACAGCCGATCCCGCTGGCCCTGGTCAAGCTTGCCAATGTAGAGGGCATCGCAGGCCTGGGCGACCTGGGTGTCTTCTGCCAGCAAGCGCCGCACCTGCAGCGGCCGGCCGGACTCTTGGACATGGCCCTTGATGAGATCGTCGGCGTACTCGGTCGGGCCGACCAGGCACAGGCGCAAAGGAGAGGGTTCGACGGGCCAGCGGGCGTAACTGAAGATACCCAGTACTACCTGGGTGACTGCCTTGGCGCGTTGCTGTGCCTGGGCGGCGGTTGTGCCGGGGTCTGCCCGGGCAGCGCCTGCAGAAAGGAGCAGGACGGCCAGCAATAGCGAAAGCGCACAGCTTGTCACTCGCCTTGCGGCCACGTTCATGTGGGAAATCCCTTTAAGCCCCTTCCGATATCGGCGCAACGATAGCACATGGCCGCTTTATTGTATGAGCCTGCAGCCACGTGTAATGGGTGTCATGGCCCTAGACCTGCTCGAGCATCAACCCGGAAATACGCCGTACTTTGCGCGCCACCGCTTCTTCGAAAATGCCTTGGCGTGGCTCGACCAGGCTGAAGCAGTGCTTGGCCCGAGTGATGCCGGTGTACACCAGTTCCTTGGTCAGCACCGGGTTGAGCGCATCCGGCAGCACCAGGGCAGTGTGGCTGAACTCCGAGCCCTGGGACTTGTGCACGGTCATGGCGAATACCGTTTCCACTTCGTTGAGCCGGCTCGGCAGAACGAACCGCACACCACCACTGCCGTCGTTGCGCGGGAAGGCCACACGCAGCAGCGGCTGGCCCTGCTCATCCGGCAAGCGCAGGGCTATACCGATGTCACCATTCATCAGGCCCAGGCCGTAGTCGTTGCGGGTCACCAGCACCGGGCGCCCTTCGTACCAAGGCTGCTGGCTGTCGATCAGACCGGCATTGTGCAGCACCCGCGCCACCCGTTCATTCAGGCCTTCGACCCCCCAGGCGCCCCGGCGCACCGCGCACAGCAACTGGAAATCCTCGAAACTGCGCAACACCTTGCCCGCCCATTGCTCCCAGGCGGGGTCGTCAAAGGCGGTATCAAGTGCTGGCCGGTAACGCCCAAGGGTGCGCAGGTAGCTGCGGTAGCCGTGCGGTCCATCGGTACCGCGGTTCAGACCGTCCAGTAACAGGCGGTCGAAAGCACGATCCTGCTCGTGCTTGAGCGACAGGCTGTGCACGTCAGCAGGCGGCGCGGCCAGCATGTTGCGCGCCGCGTGAGCATCCTGACGATTGACCAGTCTGGCCAACTGGCCAATACCGCTGCCTTCACCGAATCGCCGTGAAAAACGCAGCATCACCACCTGCTGAGCCAACGGGTGGCGCTGCTCATCGCCGACCTTGAGACCACTGCCGGCCAGCGACTCGCCACTGACCTGCTGAAGCCACGCTGCAGTCGCCGGCGAGTAAAAGCCCTCCTCAGCATCCCGGCACAGGTCACCCAGCACCGCGCCGGCCTCGACCGAAGCCAACTGGTCCTTGTCGCCCAGCAGCACCAGACGCGCCCGCGGCGGTAAGGCATCGAGCAGGTTGGCCATCATTTCCAGGTCGATCATCGACGCTTCGTCGACCACCAGCACATCCAACGGCAACGGGTTGCCAGCATGATGGCGGAAGTGCCGCGAGCCAGGGCGGCTGCCTAGCAGGCGATGCACGGTGCTGACTTCAGTGGGGATTTGCCCGCGTACTTCGGCGCTGACTTGCAGGCGCTCGACTTGCTGGCCAATTGATTCGGTCAGGCGCGCAGCGGCCTTGCCGGTCGGTGCAGCCAGGCGGATGCGCAGTGGCCTGCCCTGCTCCACTGCCGGCGCCTGCAGCAACGCCAGCAGGCGCACCACGGTGGTCGTCTTGCCGGTGCCGGGGCCGCCAGTGATGATGCTGAAACCGGCCCGGGTGGCCAAGGCGCAGGCAAGCTTCTGCCAGTCCACCTGGCCAGCTGGCGCGCCGCCCTCGAACAGTTGCGCCAGGCGCTCTGGCAGGTCCGCAGGCGGTGCTTCGGCCTGACTCAGGCGCTGGCGCAGGGCCTGGTCGATGCGCCGCTCGTAACGCCAGTAACGGCGCAGGTAAAGGCGCTCGCCACTGCGTACCAGTGGCCGCGCTTGCTGGCCAGGCGTATCACCTGCGGCCACCAGCGGGCTGGCGCTGATGCGCTGAAGCCAGGCATTCAAGTCAAGGTTGGCCAGCAGTTGCGATGGCAGTAGCAGAGGGCCGATAAGGGCGTCACCTTCCGGCGGCAACGACAGGGCGAAATCCGGCTCGGCCAAGGTTTGTTGCAGGTCGAGGCAGACATGTCCGTGCCCCAGTTGGTGGCTGGCCAGCGCCGCTGCCAGCAATAGCAAGGGATCACTGCCGGGGGCACGCTCTTCCAGGAACGACACGAATGCGCGGTCCAGGGCGCGTAGCCAGCCCCGCTCAACCCAACGGTCGAGTAATTGCAGCAGGTCAGCGCTGTTGTGCTGCGGTGCCAGCGCCAGCAGGTGCTCTGCGTGCAACGGGGTGGGCAACAGGTCGACAAGGCTTCGGCTCATGGCGCAACTCCGGCAAACAGGTCCTGCTGTACCGGCGCGTGCTCGCCACGGAACAGTGCATCGAGGCTTTCGATCAGCTCACGCGGTGGCTTGGCGTGGTACACGCCGTGGCCGCTGCTGGCACCGCGCAGGAAGATGAACAGGGCGCCGCCAACATGGCGGTCATAATCGTAGTCCGCCAGCCGCGCGCGCAACTGGCGGTGCAGGGCCAGCAGGTACAGCACATACTGCAGGTCGTAGCGGTGCTCAAGAATCGCCTTTTCCATGGCCATGGGATCGTAGGCCTGGATGTCCGCACCCAGCCAGTTGGACTTGTAGTCGGTCACGTAGTAACGCCCGTCCAGCTCGAACGCCAGGTCGATGAACCCTTTGAACATGCCGTTTAGCACGGTCGGCTGCGCAGCTGGGCGCGCCAGACCGGGGTGGGTGTGGCGTGCCACCAGGCGATCGAGTTGTTCTGCGTCGACCCGGTGGCTGGCGAACCAGAATTCCATTTCGATCTGGTAATGACGCAGTTGGCCCAGCGTTACGCTCTGGTCGCTGCCCGGCAGCGGCAACGCCTCGCCCAGCAAACGTTGCATCCAGTGGCTCAGGGTGGGGATCCAGCCGGCCCAGTCACGGCGATTGCAGCGCTGGCCAACGGTACGCTCGATCAGTTGAGGGTTACCGCTGACCTCGCTGAAGCCCTCACGGCCTGCCCACTCCAGCAAACCATGGAGGAAGGTGCCGGGGTTAGGCCCCCGTGGGAAGCGATGGATATCGCCGCTGTCGGCCGGGACCTCGCGCAACACCTGGGCATCGGGCACCTCGTCATCCAGCAGTTGCTGGGCCTGCGAGCTGTCGGCGCCGAGGGTCTGATCGCCAACACGAAGGGCACTGTACGAAGCGATCCACCAGTGCTCGGCAGCCGCATGGCGTGGCCTGCGTGCCGGCAGCAGTTCACGCTCGGCGTGTGGCATGCGATACATCTGCTCATCCGCCTGCGGCAGGCCTGGGCAAGTGATGTGCGGGCAACTTGCCGCCAAAGCCTGCAACCAGTCCGTCAGCTGCGCCGAGCCAGCCAGGGCCAGGCCGCCCCCCAGCAGGTAGCCAAACGCCGAGCGGTGCAGCTGCGAGCTCTTCAGATTACCGCGCTTGAGGTCGGCGACACCCAGCCAGCAAGCATGCTGGGCACGGGTCAGGGCCACGTAGAGCAGGCGCAGGTCTTCGGCCAGGCGCTCGTCGTCAGCGCGCTCGATCTGCTCCTCGTCAGGTGTGAGGGTGAGGTGGGCGTTACCTTCGCTGTCATGCCAGGCCAGCGGTAGACGGCTACCATCCACCGGTTTGCTGGTGCAGATGAATGGCAGGTAGACCAAGGGATATTCCAGGCCCTTGGACTTGTGGATGGTCACCACCTTGACCAACTGTTCGTCGCTCTCCAGGCGCAGGATCTGCTCTTCACCGGCCTGACCGGAACTGGCCAGGTGCTCGGCCAGGTGGCGGATAAGCGCCTGTTCGCCGTCCAGCTCGCCAGCGGCCTGCTGCAGCAGCTCGGCCAGGTGCAGCAGGTTGGTCAGCACCCGCTCGCCATCACTGCGGCGGATCAGCGTACGCGGTAGCTGGAAGTCATGCAGCAGGTGGCGCAACATCGGCAACACCCCTTGGCGCTGCCAGGTGTCGCGGTAAAGGCGAAAGCGCATCACCCAGCTCTCCCAGACCCGCTCGTCCTGGTTAAGCCGGTCCAGCGCAGCCAGCGACAGGCCCAGTGTAAGGCTGGCCAGAGCAGCCTTGAGCAGGCGCTCTGAGTCAGGCTCGGCGCAGGCCTTCAGCCAGGCCAGCAGGTCGTGGGCTTCCTGGGCGGCAAACACCGAGTCCTTGTCGGACAGGTAGACGCTGCGCACCTCGCGTGCGGCCAGTTCGGCGCGGACCATCTGCGCCTCATGGCCATCGCGCACCAGGATGGCGATGTCCGAGGGCAAGCAGGCGCGCAATTCGCCTTCGGCATTCTGGAAACCCGCCGTGCCCTGCTGGCCACCATTGAGCAAGGCCACAATATGGCTGGCGCAACTGGCGGCCAGTTGCTGGCGGTAAACGCTGCTGGAGACTGGCTCTTCACTTTCCAGCTGCCAGCATTGCAGGGCTGCACTGACTTCACCGTCAATCAGCAGCTGTTCGCCACGCCCCTTGGCGCGCACCTCGATGAATGGCAGCGGGTTGTCATCGGCCTCGCGGAACAGGAATGCACCCCGCCCCGCTTCACGCCCCTCGGCCTGCAGGAACACCTGGTTGACCGCCGCCACCATGGCTTTGCTGGAGCGGTAGTTGGTGTCCAGGCTGTGCAGACGGCCGCTGGTGGCGCGCCGCGCCGCAAGGTAGGTGTAGATGTCGGCACCGCGGAAGGCGTAGATCGCCTGTTTGGGGTCCCCGATCATGAACAGACCGGTTTCGGCGCGGTTTTCACTGATCTGGTAGATGCGCTCGAAAATGCCGTACTGAACCGGGTCGGTGTCCTGGAATTCGTCGATCAGCGCAACCGGGAACTGTTCACGGATCAGGCTGGCCAGGCGCTCGCCGGCCTCGCTGGCGAGTGCGTGCTGCAAGCGCACGAGCATGTCGTCGAAGCCCATTTCTGCACGCCGGCGCTTCTCCACTTCGAAACGTGCCGATACCCAACTGGCCGCGTGCTCGAGCAGAGGGGCATCCGGGCTGTCCAGGGCCTGTAGTTGTTGCTGCAAGTGCTGCATGGCGTTGAGGGCTGGGTGTTCGGGAGGTTCTCCCTTCCAGGCCTCGGCCATGCCCGCCGGGGTCAGCCGGGTAAAGCCGGTGCCCAAGTCGAGCTCTACCAGTTGCTCATCGCTGGCCCAAGCGCAGAGCTTGTCGAACCAGGGCTCGAAGTAACGGGCTTGCATCTTGCGGCCGTCGACCTGTTTGGCGGCCAGCGCATCGCGGCAGATTTGCCGCAGTTCCTCGGCCCACTGTGCCCATGGCGCCTTGATCCGGGCCAACTGTGCACCACGTTGCTGCAGCGATGCCTGGATCAATGCGGCGGGCTCAGGCCCATCCTGCTGGGCGCGCACACGGCCGAACAGTGGGCGAATGCGTGGCAGCAAAGCGTCGGGGCTCCCCCAGTTGCCGCGCACCCAGGCCAGTGCGTCCCCTTGCATCCCATAGCAGAAGCGCCGCCAGTAATCGCGCATGACCTGGCCCAACAACTCGCTGTGGTCGGTTTCCAGGGTCTGGGTGAACAGGCTGCCGCTGTCGAAGGCATGCTCGCGCAGCATGCGCTGGCACCAGCCATGGATGGTCGATACCGCAGCCTCGTCCATCCACTGCACGGCGATTTCCAACCGGCCGGCGCAACGCGGCCAGTTCTCTTGTGGGTAATCGTCACGCAGTTGGTGCAACAGCGGATCGGCCCCTTCCAGTTCGCCACGGAAGAACCGTGCGGCTTCAGCCAGGCGGGCGCGGATACGCTCGCGCAGCTCTTTGGTGGCGGCGTCGGTGAAAGTCACCACGAGGATCTGCGGTGGCAGCAGCTCGCGCTCGAAGCCCTGCTCGCCACCGTGACCGAGGATCAGGCGCAGGTACAGCGCCGAAATGGTAAAGGTCTTGCCCGTGCCGGCGCTGGCTTCGATCAGCTGGCTACCGTGCAGGGGGAAACTCAGTGCCAGAGGACGGTCCTGGGTCATGCGCCTTTCTCCGGGTTGCCCAAGGTCTGCCAAGGGGCGGTGAACAACGGGCGGTACAAGGTCTCGCACCAGCCTTCAAACGTTTCGTCAGCGGTGAGTGCTGCAAAATCTCGGAACTGGCGAGCCAGCGCAATGCTTTCACTTCGCTCGCCAAAACTGGTGCGTTCGTCGCCTTCGTAGGCGCGAGCTGCTGCGGCCATGGCTTTATCGGCATCGTCCTGGGCCAACCAGGCGAACGCGGTCTTGGCCGCGACTGGCAACGGCGCATTCATTGCCGCCTGACGGGCCACCAACAGGTCGCCCAGCAGTTGCGCGGCCAGCGCTTGCGGCAGCGGTGCAAGCAACAGGGTCAGGTCACTGGCTACCAATGCACTGTTATAGGGGTAGCCCGCTGCACAGGCCGCCAGGTGCGTAACCCAGGGCGCGATAAGGCGGTGCCACTTCAGGTTGTTGCGCCCGGCACTGATGGTGTTGGGTACTGTGGTGATGCTGAGAAGGCTCTGATCTTCCGCCTGGAACACCCGGCCCAGCCAGCCCTCCAGACGGTGCTGACCGTGCTCGAAATGCACCGGTAAAGCGCCCTCGACCAGCTGTGGCCAGCGTTGCAGCAATTGTTGGTGACGTTGCAGCAGGTCCGGCAGCGGTTCGATCAATTCGTTTTGCAGCAGTTCGCCGAAACCGGCTAGCGGCAGCAAACCGCAGGCCTGCAGGCGTCGGGCCTGGGCGCGCAAGGCCTGTTCAGCGTTGTCCGGTTCGGCCAAGGCGGCGCCAAGCAGGCTTTCACTGGCGCCGTAACGTTGCAGGGTATCGAGGACGAAGGGCTCTTCGTCCGGGGTCGGCGCTTCCAGCGCCTCAAAGTACACCTTCAAGCGCTGGCTGAAGAAGTGCCGTACCGGGTGGCGCAAGAAGTCATTCAACTGGTGCAAACTCAGGGCTTCAGCGTCCTCAAAAGGCGGCAGGCCCGGCTCGCTCTGCTCGTCTGCCTCACCTTGCTGGTGCAGCACCTGCCATTCATGGGCATAGCTGAACAATGGGCTGCCCTTCTGGAAGTACCGAGGGCTGAACGGCTGCAGCGGGTGCTCCTGGGTCAGTGCGTGCAACAGTTGCTCGCCCGGTTTCGCGAGCTGGCCCTGCTGCGCGTCGGCCAAATGCCAGCCCGCAGCGATGTGATCGCGCAACTGGCCGATCAGCACCGAGGCCGGGCGTTCGCTATTGTCGCGGATACTGCGCCCGACCCAGCTGACATACAGTTGGTCACGTGCTGACAGTAGCGCTTCAAGCAACAGGTAACGGTCGTCTTCGCGGCGTGAGCGGTCGCCGGGGCGATAGTCGCTGGCCATCAGGTCGAAGTCCAGCGGTGGCTGCGCACGCGGGTAATCGCCATCATTCATGCCCAGCAGGCAAACCACCCTGAACGGGATCGCGCGCATGGGCATGAGTGTGCAGAAGTTGACCGAGCCGGCGAGGAAACGTTGTGACAGCTTGCCCTGATCAAGGCCCGACAACCAGGCTTCACGCACCACGGTAAGCGGTAGCGGGTCGTGCAGGCCGACGGTCTCGCACACCTCAAGCCAGCTATCACGCAGATCCTGCAACTGCATCAACAGGAACTCATCACCCTCGTCCTCGGCGAGGAAGAACACGTGCAGCAAGGCATGCAGTCGCTCGCCCCACTGGCTGACGGTGGCAGGCTCGGACAAAGCCTGGCAGGCGACTTCGAGCGCATCGAGCAACGCGACCAGCGGGCCGATCAGTGCCGCGTCCAGGCCACCGATTTCATCGTAGGGTTCAATGCCATCACAGGCCTCACCCACCCCCACGGCATAACCCAACAGCATGCGGCGCAGGCCGAAACGCCAACTGTTCTGTTCGAGCCCGGCGGGCAAGCCCAGGCTCGCCCGCTGCGCGGCGTCAAGGCCCCAACGGATGCCAGCGCCCTCGATCCAGCGGTGCAGCGTGGGCAGGTCGTTTTCGCGGATGCCGAAGCGGGCGCGGACTGCCGGCACGTCCAGCAGGTCGAGCACTTCGCTGACCGCGAAGCGGCTATCAGGCAGTTTGAGCAGGTGCTCAAGCGCGATCAGCAAAGGCTCGCGACCACGCTGGCCCTGGTCTGTCAGGGTGAACGGGATGTAGCGTGGATCGTTACGCTGCAACTGGCCGAAGACGGCGCGGATATGCGGCGCGTAAGTGTCGATGTCCGGCAGCATGACGATTACGTCGCGCGGGCGCAAAGTCGGGTCGGCGCTGAAGCGGGCCAACAGCTGGTCGTGGAGGATCTCCACTTCACGTTGCGGGCTGTGCGCGATATGGAAGCGGATCGAGCGGTCTTTTGTGGTGTCGACTGCCGGCCACCGTTCGCGGCTCTCGGCGAGCGGGCGCAATTCCAGGATGTCGTCCTGCAGTTCGTTGAGCAGCGTGGTGGGCGAACCGTCGCTGAACAGGTCGATGCGGCCGTCGCTGAACACGCCCTGGTAGCTGCCCGGGTCGTCATAGCTGTCGAGCAGGTTGATGTAGTCGCGGCCTTGTTTACCCCAGGCTGCCAGCAACGGGTGGGCATGCTGGTGCAGCGTCTGGTCGTCCAGTTGCAGGGGCATGCCTTGCTTGCGTTGCTGGCGTTTGTACTGGTGGCGCAACAGGTCCTTGTCGGCAACGATATCGGCCCAGTGGTGGCGGCATGGGTTGTGTACGCACAGCAATACCTGACTGAAACGCGACAGGCCTGCCAGTGCTTCCAGGGCCTGGGCCGGCAGCGAAGAGATACCGAACACGATCACCCTCGGTGGCAGCCCGGCAGGTGCCTGCTCCAGGCTGTTGATGCGCTCGATGAAACGTTGGTGTACTCCGGCGCGGCTCTGCGCCATGCCTTGCTCGCCAACATCCTCCAGCAATGCTCGCCACAACTCGGCTTGCCAGCGGTTGCCTGGCGGCAGAACTTTGCGCTCGCCGCGGGCCGTGTTGATGACGTGCTCACCAGTGGCCCAGTCCTTGAGCCAATCGGCACGGTAGACCTGGTACTGGTCGAACAGGTCGGCCAGGCGCTCGGCTAGCTGGTAGCGCTTGCGCAAGTCACTGTCGTCGGTGAGGAAGCGCCGCAGTGGCTCGAAATGCGGACGCTCGATGAGCGCTGGCAACAGACGCATCAGCCGCCAGGTCAGTGGTGCCTTGTCGAGCAGAGACACTTCGGGAATTTCGCTACGGCCAAGCACGCTGCGGTAGAGCTGCCACATAAAGCTACCGGGCAGTTGCACATCGATGGCAGCGGCGATGCCGCAGCCGCCTTGGTCATCTTCCAGCGGATCTTCAGCCAGGGCCAGCTTGAGCCATTGGGCGATGCCATTGCTTTGCACCAGGGCAATTTCGTTTTCCAGAGGCGCCAGCGGGTAGCGACGCATCCAGCTCACTACCAGGCTACGCAGGTCGTCGAGGCGGTTGCCGTGGACGATCATGAAGCCTGGGTGGAGATGGGCGGTGTTGGGCATCGGAAGGTCTCTGGAGGCGCTGATGACTGAGAGGGGAACGATATCACGCGCACATGAAACGGCCGAATGCCATCAGGCTGTGGGAGCGGGCACTTCAACGCGGTGCCATCCGCAGCGTGGCACTCCCGATCCATAGGGGAGGCGACGTTGGTGGCCTGGAGAGTGTGCGCCCCTGCCTGGCGTTGCCCCCTTCCCCGTAGGAGCGGGTTTACCCGCGAACACCGGCAACGCCGGTGCCATCTCCGCTCCACAGGGATTCAAGCAAGCGCG